>CALMIT010000078.1 GCA_937864255.1 uncultured Saprospiraceae bacterium | reverse complement strand
ATGCACCGGCACTTCAGCGAGGCAGGCTCCGTGCTGCTCATCGGCGGCGGCATGGCTTACACCTTCATCAAAGCCGGCGGCGGACACACCGGCAACTCGCTCGTGGAAGAAGACCGCCTCGACCTCGCCCGCCAACTGCTCGACAAAGCCGCTGCACGCGGCGTGAAAATGCTGCTGCCCAAAGACTCGCTCATCGCCGACAAATTTGACAACGGCGCGCAGATACTCACTATGGAAAGCGACAACATACCCAACGACTGGATGGGGCTGGACATCGGCCCGAAAGCCCAGGCGGATTTTATCGAGGTGATAGAAAATTCCAAAACCATCCTCTGGAACGGCCCGATGGGCGTATTTGAAATGTCCAATTTTTCCGGCGGCACCAAAGTCATCGCGCAGGCGGTAGCCAAAGCCACCAAAAAAGGCGCATTCTCTCTCGTGGGCGGCGGCGACTCCGTAGCTGCCGTCAATCAAATGGGACTCTCCCGCGAGGTGAGCTACGTAAGCACCGGCGGCGGCGCCATGCTCGAATTTCTGGAAGGAAAAGTGTTGCCCGGCATCGCGGCGATATGATAGCCCCTCCCGGTCTCCCCGAAGGTGAGGAGAAAGGACGGGGAGCGGAGAGAAATTCTACATTCATTATTCCTTGTTCATTATTCGTCATTCTACACTCGTCACTCGTCATTTGTTTAGGGTTTATGAAAGTGGATAAAGGGTGATGAAAGTTTAGGCTCAATATTATTGTGTTCTTTGTGTCTACTTTGTGTCTTTGTGTTTGAAAAAAGCCACCACAAGGACACAATGGAAGCACGATGGGCACAAGGTTTAAATGTGTAATCAGCACATTAGCAAATCCTCACATCGCCCCATTAATTATTGTTCGTAGATGAAAATTCCTTCATCATCCTTCATACACACTCATCCACTTCATGAGTTCGTAGTTCGTGGAAGGGAGACGAGAGAACTAAGTGAACGGCAGTAGCCAAAGACCGAATAAAGGATTTTTTCGAATATGAGCGGATGCACGGGCGGGCATGGAAGCTGCAAGGCGGCTGCTATTGTCCGCCCGCGTTATTTATACCGCCACCATGCCCCCGCCGATAATTTTTCATTCTGCACGAAAAAAATCTTTCCACACGGGCTGAATTTTTGTTTTAAAAATTATCTTGTGCGGGAAATTTGTTTTTACAAATTTTGATTTCAACAGAGGAAACGCGGCGCACCACTCCACTCGCGCCCACTGACACAAAACACAAAAAAGAGGAAGGGTAATGCCCCGTGCAAGAGCAACGAGGTAGATTCGTTTGTCCGGACACAGGGCAGGCGGATGGCAACTTGGCACTACCGGCGGAAATGCTGTAGCAGGCAGGCAGCCGAAGCAAGTGCGTCATCAAGCGGGTGATGTTTGCGCAGTCCCGAAAGACCGCTCGCCTCCACCCGATCGATGTTGAGCGGCACGTGATTGACCACGTCAAAAAGCGGATAAGGCATTTGAAAAGCGCGGGCGGGAAGGTCGTCGGCAGCAATGGCGGAGAGGAAGTTGGTTTCGACGGGAAAGGCGACATCGGCATAAATGTCGGCGGTTTCCTTGTGGCGGAGATAAAAATCGAAGAAGCGATCACGCAGTTCTTTCATGGTGTGGCAGGTCGGCAGGTCGGTGAGGTGGGGCAGGACGTTTTGTCTGACCCAATCGTCGCAAAGCGGGAGACCTTCCTCGGCGAGTAGGATAAAGCGGTTGAGGTCTTTGCCGCTCTGGCGGTCAATTACAAGCGCTCCAACGGCAAAAGTGCTACCGTGCAGGGAAGTTGCCTCACAGTCGAAGATGAAGATGTTGGGTTTCATAGGTAGAAAATTAATTACTAAAGAATGAGCAAAGATAAACTACACAGTTATCATGTTTTTTTGTTTCCGTTTGCGTGGGAATATACTAATACGCAGCCGAATTCCTCATTTGAGGAAAAAACAAAACTGGAGGATTTTGTAAAAAAACTGAAAGAACTTAAATGGCAAAGCGAACAATTCAAACCGGATACCTTATTAAAATATAATGAGTTTAATTATTTCTATGATTTTGCACGTGATGTATTATACGACCAGGGAAATAATGCAAATATCATAGCCCATCTCTACCATTCCTCCTTTCAGAAAGAAGAAAAAGAATACAGGTTTGAAGTAAAATGGGAGTCGAATGAAAAATTTATTACCAAAGAGTATAAATTAAAAATTGACAGTATCCTGCTGCACTTGTACAGCACGGGGGTAGGTGTGTTGTCCATCCACCTGATGAACAGAGCCGATGACCAAGGCGAAGAGGATGATATTTTAAGAATCAACCAGTATGGCAGACGTATTTTCCCACCATTTTATGATGTTCCTACCGAGCTTATCGGCGACCAACAGCAGTTTGAGGAAAAGGACTGGCACAACGCCATTAGCAGAACAAAAGAAAAGGTATTGCCCTGCTGGATTGAATTAGAAAATGGTAACAAAAATAAAGAAGATTTTCTCTCAAACCATGGAAAGGGATTTCAGCTACCGAAATTTTTTGAGCATTTATTTGGTGATAAGTTATTTACGGCAAATAAATCTCAAAACGAAGGGCTTATTCATCTTTCACCAGTGCTTGATGATCGCATGTTTGTAGTATGCTGGTATGGCAATGATGGGACTGCAACCCGTTTGAACCCCACCAAGAAGCAGGTGAAAAACTTATCTTTATTTAATGCCGATGAATTTTGGTACAAATATGTATTTGTGGACGGAGGTATGAAAACCTGTCAGAATGATGAACTATCCAAAACCATTCTTGAATCTTCTACCAATGACCGTTGGGCTAAGTTTGGTACGTTTTACGGCGTAAGCCGCTACTCTTTCGTTTGTCTTACTGACTCTCTGGCCACTTTAAGGAAAAACAAAGCCGCATTTATTTTGAATCATATCCAGACAATCTATTACAAATTAGTAGAGTTGAGTTTGGTCCAACGCGCCTGTCTCTTGCGATTTTCAGATGAGGTCACAGAGCTTTCAAGCCTCGAAGAAACCAAAAATTTAACCGAAAGGATGAGTAGTCTTTATCGTCAATATTTGCGATTTGTCAATAAGATTTATTTCCGCGAAATCACAGCGCAAGAGCAGGGCATCGAACTATATGACTTGTTGCAGCAGAAAATGATGATAACCCGTGATGTCAAAGAATTGAATGGAGAAATACAGGAATTGTATCAATATACCATGCTGGAAGAAGAGAAGAAAAAAAGGGAAATAGAGGAGGAGCGGAATACGCAGGCTTTATACCTAAACAAATTAGCAACTATCTTTTTACCTGCCTCTTTGATCGCCGCCATTTTTGGCTTTAGCACGATTACTTCTGATATGAAATTTTGTGGAGGAATTGCTGAAAACAATTTTTGGACACCATTAATAATTACCCTTATTGGAGGATTAGCAGGCTTGGTTTATATCAAATTAAAATTCAGAAATAATGGAAAATAAAAACCCTTACATCCTCACTTTCATTTTAAAACAACATACGCCACTGATCCACTTCCAGCACGACCAAGCAGGCGCTACCCTGCGGGCGACAGAGGTGAAGCCGAAGTTGGATAGATTCCTTTTGTCAAAATATCGAAATGGCATTGACAAAAAATGGTACGTAGGTGCAGGCACAAGCGGCGAGCGTAAAGATGCATTAGCCTTCCAGTTTTCCATTCGCCCTAAATCCGGACTTTTTTGGACGAGTTATATTGAACGCCCCAAATTCGATGAATATGAGCGCTTCAAAAGGAAAAAGGATGGCAACGGAACTGAAACCAATTCTTATCCTTCCTTTTTTGGCAACATGGGCAAATTCTACGAAGAAGTTGACACCATAAAAAAGTTTATTTTTCACCCTGACGGATTGGAAGTGACCATTAATTCATTTCATACTGGATTAATTTCTTTCATTAAATCTCATCTTGCTGAATTCTTCGCCACTTACAATTTCGGAACCCGCCAAACCAAAGGCTTTGGTTCTTTTTATCTCCAGGACTTAAACGAATTTCCTTTGAAGTCAGCAGATTGGTG
>CALMIT010000077.1 GCA_937864255.1 uncultured Saprospiraceae bacterium | reverse complement strand
AGTTGGCAAACCAGAATTTATGCGATTCTCGCAATTTCCGTCATCCTTGCGGCTCAAGTTTTTGACGCGTGGAATTCAAATTGGGTGCTTGCCGTGCTGGTTTCCCTGGCGGTTATTTTATTCTTTGAAAGTTTCGAACTCCACTTTAAAGGTAACCCGAAAGTATGGAAGCGGTTCAGATGGTTGCTCATAATTGCAGCGCTTGCCATTCTGTTTTTGACATTAGTCAGCTAAAATTCATTAACTATAAAAATCCAAATTTATGTTCCTTGTAGATTGGACTACCGCCAACATTTTAGTAGCCGCCACATTGCTCGTCATCATTATAATTCCGATAGTCGCACTGGCAAGATGGTTTTCAAAAGGAAAATGAGCGGCGCTACTACTCCGGCAAAATAAGAATGGGGACGGCGCTGTGAAACACTTCTTTTGAAGTAGTGCTGCGGTGAAAAAGTTGTTCTATAAAGCTTCTTTTTCTTCGAATCATGCACAGCATGTCAGCTTCGTAATCGCGCACAAACTCATTGATAGTTTCATTCAAAGCGTAGCTCGTGAGTTCGTAGTGATATGAATGTTCGATGCCTTTAAGGTAAGAACTGATTGCGGGATCGATGCCGAGGTCTTCTTCGCCGGCTTCGAGGTGATAGATCATAATTTTAGCGCCGAAAGCCTTCGCCATTTCTCTCAAAACATTCAATATCGCTTCGGAGCCAATCTCGCGGGCATCAAGCGACAAGACGATTTTTTCAACAGGCTGAAAAGCAATTTCCGCGGGAACAACAAGCACGGGTACCGAGCTTGTTTTGATGACTTCATTGGCATTGCTACCCAAAAATATTTCTTTTAAACCGCTTGCACCCTGCGTGCCCATCACTATCAAATCCGCCTCCCAATCTTTAGCCGCGCTGATGATGGATGCTCCCGTATCCCCCTCGGCTATCCGCGCTGTCAGCGATGCGCCGTTTTTCAGATATTTTTCATTTTCCTGCAAAATTTTGTCCATGTCTTTTTCCGCATCTTTCACAAGTACGTCCTGCATGGTCACCATCACGCCTGTTTTTCGGATAATTTTGATCGAATGAAAAACCAGTATCTGGCTTCCAAACAAGTTTGCCAATTCGATGGCAAATCGGAAGGCTCTATTCGCATTTTCAGAAAAGTCGGTCGGGAATAATATTTTTTTCATCATAATAAAAACGTTGTTGAGGCATAAATCTAAGGCTTTCCTGCCTCTGGAAAAAGGCAATTTTCATCATCCCGAAAATAAAACGGGGAACGAAATATGATTTTCGTTCCCCGTCAGATTATTCTGAAAGAGTGGTTCCTATCTGTTTTGTAAAACAATTTTACGCGTCAGGCTTTTATTTCCCTGCCGTACGATCAGAAAATAATTGCCCGTTCCGTTCTGAGAAATATCAATTTCATCGCTAAACTCACCCGAGAAATTTCCCAGTTCATACTCATAAATCATCCTGCCGGAGTCGTTATAAATACGAATGAACGTTTCTCCCGTCGCAGGCAGCGAAAATTGCAATTTGAACATTCCCACATTCGGATTTGGAGAAAGCGCGATGGAGGAAAGGCTCAAATTATTATCCGTCGGCATATCCACGCCGTATTTATTCCTGAATGTTTCGGCTTCGGTGCTGCTCAGATTTTCCACGTCCGCTTTCAATGTCGAAATATCGGGACGTTCCTCTGCCGTGCTTCCGCGCGGACTTCTGTTTACTACCCGGTCATCAAAATTGAAATTAAAATTTTCACCAAAATTGAAGTCCATATTATCCAGCGTTTCCTCGCATCCTTTTGTCTCACGCACTGATTTGATTGGCTTCGAACCGGTCATTTTTTTGCCGCCACGCAGGTATTCCACAGTGATGGTTTTCCCTTTTTCAATATTGTCAATAGAGACGGAAATATCAGTCCAGTCAATAATCGGATTACCATTAATGGTGAGAATTATATCGCCGTCTTCCAATCCCAAATCCTGAGCGGTCGAGCCTTTCACCACGTTAACTTTTACACCCTGGTCGGATTCGTCGTAATCATTGCGAATGCCGAAAAACGCCTTATCACATTTATTGACTGTTTCAAAAATCACGTCAGTTTTGGAACCTAAAACCACAGGGAGCGAGGTTTTTTTACCCTGACGATACAAATGAACGGTGACTTTATCATTAGGCTGGTATTTTTTCAAAATTGCGCTCAAGGACTGGTCGGCGCCGGTGCGGTATTCATCAATTCCAAAAACGTAGTCAAAAGGTTTCATGCCTGTTTTTTCAGCAGATGTATTTTTCAAAACTTTGGTTATATAACTGCCATACGCGTTGTCGAAACCAAGTTTTTTTGCTTTCGCTTCCGACACGCTTTCAAAATGCACGCCCAAAAAAGGATAGTTATTTTCTTCTTCGTCTTCATCGTCGTCGTTCCATCCGAAGCCTTCGGATCTTTCTTCCCATTGCTCGGACTTTTCTTCCCACTTGTCCATTTCTTTCTCAATTTCCCCTTCCAGGCGCTCGGAGAATTTTTCCCACCGCTCTCCAAAATCTTCCCACTTCGAGGCATTTGATTTTATGTTTCCTTTGGCTGTCATATTTTGAGCGCCGCGCACAAAAGAAACCTCTACCGTCTCGCCCGCTTTTAGATTACCGATTGCCGTGGTGACATCTTCCCAATCCAAAGTCGGATGACCGTTGATGGCTAAAATCCTGTCGCCATTTTTGAGACCGATCTCCTCGGCTGTCGAGCCTTCTACAATTTTAACCGCGATGCCTTCTCCCGAAAATTCGTCAGCAAGCGGCTGGACGCCCAAGAATGCTTTTTCAGTCCAATCCATACTGTATTGAGCATCGCCGAATTTACCGAATTTGACATTGACACTTTGCGGTTTTCCGTTGCGAATAAAGTGGACGGTAGCTTCATCGCCGGGTTGATATTTATACAATAAGTCCGAAAGATTCTGGTCAGCCGACATGACGTGTTCGTCAATGCCAACGATATAATCAAATGCTTTCAAGCCGGCTTTCTGTGCCGCCGAATTCTCCAGCACTTTGGTCACATAACTGCCGTGAGGATTTTGAAAACCAAGTTTTTGCGCCTTTTCTCCGGAGAGCGCACTCGTGTGAATGCCCAAAAAGGCTCTGTCGCACCAGGCGCCTTTTGATTTGAAAGTGTAGGCAAAAGAATTTTCATCAATGGAAAAAGACTGGAAAGACAAAAAACAAAAAAGCGAAAGAAGATAAAATGATTTCATGATTTGGGTTTTTAATTATACGCAGGTCCGGATACTGTAAGTTTTGCCGAACAGATGAACAACCGAATAAAATTGACAATTTCCAGCACTCATGGTTGCAAAAAATTTTGTTCGAACCTAAAAATTTTTTAACGGTTATTACAATTACATTTGCCGCAAAAATCGTCTGCCATGAGTCATTCGCGGCTTTATGTAATTTTTTTAATTTTGACTGTCTTAGCTGCATGTAAAACCTCCCAACCCATTCGTCCAGTGGAACATTACGACCCGAATACGTTGGAAAATGAAACTTCCATTCTCAGAATTCCGGTAAAAATCTTCAAAACCGAACTTCAGAGTAATATCAATCGCAGGATACAAGGCGTCATCTACGAAGATAAAGAGCCTAATGAAGACGACTTGATGTTGCGGGCTACCAAAACCGCCGACATCCAACTTGATTTGCAGGGACAAAATATTTTGTACAAAGTGCCGCTGAGTATCTGGGTCAAAAAAGGTCTGGCTATCACGAGCGCGGAAGCTACCGGCGAATTGGAACTGGAATTTAAAACTCGTTTTAATATAAAAAATGACTGGAATCTGGAAACAGTCACCCTGGTGGAAGGATTCCGCTGGATCAAAAAGCCGGTGGCAAAAATCGGGTTTATCAGCCTGCCGGTTGAATTTATCGCCAATACGATTTTGCGCCGCAGTAAAACCACGATCAGCGAAGCGATAGACAAGCAGGTGGTCAACAGTTTCAACCTGCGCAATACCATGCTCGGCGTCTGGAAACAAATTTCAGAACCCGTTTTAGTCTCGGAGGCTTATAACTCCTGGATTTTGCTGCGCCCAAAAAGACTGGCGCTATCACCTTTTCGTGCTACCGACGGCGCTATTGAAACGCATATTTTTGTAGAATCATCGCCAAGCCTGCTTTTGGGCAGCAGACCGCCGCAGCAAAATGTGCTGCCGCTCCCCGATTTTGTTTTTGGTGATTTTGGTACAAATGAATTTCAAATCGCAGTACAAACCATGGTGCCTTTCACCGAAGCCGAGCGCCTCGCAAAAATCAACCTCGTCGGGTACACCTATCAACAAGGAAAGCAAAAAGTCACTGTGCAGGATATTCGCATGTACGGACAGGGAAACCGGCTGGTCGTGGATACAAAACTGAGCGGCAATTACAACGGTAGCGTGTACATGATTGGAGAGCCGGTCTATAATCCCTCCAAAAACAGGGTGGAACTTTCTGATCTGGATTTCGAACTCAATACGCGCAATTTTCTGATGCGCAGCGCGGCCTGGCTTTTTAAAGGCACTTTAAAAAATAAAATCAAAGAAAATCTGGATTTTTACCTGGACGCCAATCTTGAAGAAATCCGCAAAACTATTCAAACCGAATTGGACAATTTCGTTATCGCACCCGGCGTCAAACTCATCGGCAATTTATCCAACATCGGGCTGCGCAATGCATACATCACGCCGGAAGGTATCCGCGTCACTGCCCAGTTGAAAGGTACGGTCGCGATGGAAGTCCACGGATTTTGAAATTTCTATTACAAACTTTCGCAGGGTATTTTTTCGAAACGGGTAGCATTTTTGTCCCGGCGACTTTCTACATGCAAAATTTCGACGCCGCCATTTTCCAGGCAAGGACAAAGTTTTCGGACAACTTTTTTAAAAACGGCGGGCGAAGGATACGCGGGAACGCCCAATTCCTGCTGTGCCCAGACGTCCAATTCCAGGTACTGCGAGGAGTCGGGCATTTCGATGATTTCGTCGTACAAATATGCCGGCAGGCAATGGCTATCTTTTTTTGAAAAAAAAATGGTGGCTTCAGTCTCCGTACCCGCATACATTTTGAAAGCGAGTTGATCTTCTTTTAATCCAAAAACATCAAGCAAAGGAATTATCAAAAAGACAATTGCGTAGAGCGTTGCGGGCGTTTTTGCAAAATCAAATTCTTTCTTAACAAATTGAAAATCAGCATTTTTTACTAAAATAAAAATCAAAAAAGGCATCAAAATATTCCAACTCCAAACCACCTGATTCCAGTTTTTTAAAAATGGGCCGATAGCTATCAAAACCAGCGTGTGCATCAGCAATATGCCCCATTTTCCGACAGACCGGGTCTTTTTAAAAAGCAAACTCAAGCCCAGCAGCGCCTCAAAAATTGCGGAAGCGTAAGCTGGGAATTGTAAAGAGTTTGGGCTTTTCTGATCAGAAAAACCCAAAAGCCAGGGAAAAATATCCGTTGCGTACCAGACATTGAGTTTACTCACGCCGCTCCAAAAGTAAACGGCAGCCAGTGAAAACAGCAAAAAACTGCGTATGAGCCGCCCGGAGATTTTGCCTTCAAAAGTAAGCAGCCACAGCAGCCACCATTGCTGATAAAGCCAAACCTGCAAACGATTCAGGTCGGCTAAAACCATCAAAAATGTGCAGGATAAAAAAACGAAAAGCCAGATTTTTTGTCGTGGAAAAAGCAAAATCAGGCACAGCGCCAAGATTAAAACGCAGGCAAAAATGACTTGAAAAAACTGAGGGAAATCAAAAAGCGCTAATGCCGGAGCCGTCGGAAAAAGTCTTTCCACGGGTAGCCACAGTTCGTGCGAGACGAATATTTGTACCAGCAAATTAGCGGCTATCAATCTTTTTATGCTGACGAGTGCGGCAGGATTCACTTCGGACTTTTAATCGGAATGACGGAAATTGGATTGCTCCATAATTTATTCTTTTTCAGCACCTTATCATATTCATCGCCCATTTTTAAAGCGGCATTTTTATCCTCAAAAATCAAATCCAAATAAACGACAAACACGTCGTCGCCGGCATCAAAGCAGCCCAGCCAAAGGCAGTTCGCTTCGAGTTTTGCTTTTCTTAGTATCGCCAATCGGGCGGCAGCTTTTTCAAAATCCGCGTACTCAGAATCCGCAAGAATGTAATTGACACCCACCAAATTATAAAACCTCGAACAATCGTAGTCAATGCCTCCTTGTTTGTCGGCCACATTGATTTTTGATTTTGAGGCAGACGGAGCGGGCGGCTCCATCGCCTTCGTTTCGTCAATTTTTAGATAAGGCTGCGGTTTTTTGGATTTCGGGACTTTGTTTTTCAAATCAATTTCAAAAGTATCGGTTTCACGGCGTTGATTATCAAGGTTTTGGAATCGCTCCCGGTTTTCATTTTCATTCAAAACCACAACGGGGCGATCCAGCATTTGCCTGTAAAAAATAAACCCGATAAAAACAAAAGCGAATGAAATGATGGTAAGCTGGTGCCACAAAGATTTTTGGTAGCGCCTGATATTTTTTCCGCCTCCGGTCTCGGGTTTTATTTTTTCCGCCGCTTTTTGCAGATTTTTCGAAACAGAAGTTTCAGCCACTCTTTTTCTCAGTTTATTGGTTTGAAAAAATTGGGCAATTCTCCGCTTTTTTTCAAATACCACCTCCCTCGAAGGCGTAATCAACAGCCGCGGTTGCTGATCGGAAAGAATTTCCAATAAGCCAAAACCATTCAAAATACACTGCTTACGAAGTTCGAGAAAATTCGGGTCGGCGGGGCCGGAAAAAACAGACGACTCCACGACGATCCACTGTTCGTCCGCATGAAACTTTTTGAATTGTTCGACCGCATAGATGTAGCGATAGCGCCCGAGTCTGCCGAATAAAAAACGATAAAGTAACGCAAACAAAAACAAAGAAAGAAGCAGTGAAAAACAGGTCAAAAAAACACCTATCTGGCTGATTGTCAGAAAATTATACCGATGAAAAAGCCCGATAATCACCATGCTGCAAATAGCGGCAAAAGCGGCCGCATCCCAGGCGAGCAGGCGATTTTGTTTTTGAAAATACACTTCATTTCGCGTGTCGTAAGCAGTGGCTTCAAAGGCGGCAATAAAGTTTTTCCCTTCTTCCGTGACAAAACTCAACTGCCCATCGGAAACAATGCCGCTTTGCGTCTGCAAGTCGAGTTGTCCAATAGTCTCGCCGATGCGCGGGCGATGTTTGTAATACACTTTCAGGTAAGAAAGCGCAATACGTTTGATAATATTTTCGGTCAGTTTTTCCAAAAAAAAATTAACTCAGGGGTTGATTTGACGGAGTTCCGAAATTTTCGTTTCCTCCGTCATTTTAAAAATTTTTATCACTTCCG
>CALMIT010000076.1 GCA_937864255.1 uncultured Saprospiraceae bacterium | reverse complement strand
CTGGCCAGGTTAAATTTTGTCAAAATGCTCAAATCAAGTTGCTCGCCCTTATTGGTCACCATGTAAAAATAGTTCGGGTCTTTGCTGAATTTGAAAGGGTAGCAGGTTTCAAAAACATTGCAGGAATATATTTTGACGAGGGTGTCGCCGTCTATTTTCATGATGTCTGTACCGCCGATTTCGGGGTTGATGACCACCAGTTTTAAATTGCCATCCAGGTCAAATTCCCAACTGGAAATGCGCTCTTTGTTTTCACGGATCAGCTTCTTTTCGCCGGTAGAAATTTTTATGCTGTAAAGGTCGTGCCAGGCGGGGTCGCGCTCGTTCAGACCTACATAGATCAGGTCGGGATATTTTTTGGGTACGTCGTAAATCAAAGCCCGAACATTTTCGCCCGCAGTCAAAGCCCGGGCTTCGGGTACTTCTTTGCCTTTCTTCAGTTTTTCGGAAGGATCCACCGCGTAGATGTGGTAGTTTTCATTACCGCCTTTGTCTTGCGCATAAAGTATGTATTTGCCGTCGCGACTCCAGAAATACTGGCGTATCGGGCGGTTTGTGTCGTCTGTCAGCGGTCTTGCTTTTTCAAAAGGCTCGCCGGTGAGTTTTACCCAAATGTTGCGCGTGCCTTTAAATTTTTTGATAAAAGAAAGATACTTGCCGTCCGGCGATAATTGTCCGCCGGAAATTTCGGGGTCGTCAAAAAAAATCTCCCGGTCAATGAGCGGGGGTAGTTGATTTTTCGAACTTTGAGCCTGTGTGCCGGCTGCCAAAAAAAATTGAAAAACAAAAAGCGGAAGGAAAAAATAATTTTTCATAAAGGTGTTTTTTGAAATAATGGTGGCAAAAATCTGCCGTATTCGAAAATCAGAGATAAGAATTCTACCTGCTTGTGTGATTTACTGACGAAGGTAAGCGTTTCGGCATTTTTACGATTCTTTTTAAAAGGAGTTCCGATTCAAATTTTTTGGTTTTCCTTTTTCTTTTCTTGAATATCCTTGCTTGCTTTGTAACAAAATAAAAATTCACTTATGATAAAACTCTCGACCATTCCCACAACTGCTCCCGAAGGATTGAAAAAATCCGAAGCCAAAAAAATGACAGACGAATACTGTGAGCGGCTCGGAAAAATTCAGCATGCATTGTATGCGCAAGGCAAATACAGCCTGCTGGTGATTTTGCAGGGTATGGACGGCAGCGGCAAGGACGGCGCTATCAGGAATGTGTTCAAAGATTGCAGCCCGACCGGCATAAAAGTTCATGCTTTCAAAAAACCTTCCGAATTAGAATTTGCGCACGATTTTTTGTGGCGGGTACACGCGCAGACCCCGGAAAAAGGCATGATACAGATTTTCAACCGTTCGCATTACGAGGACATTCTCATACAGCGCGTACACAAGTGGATAGATGAAGTAAAAGTGGAAAAAAGGATGAAAGCCATCAATGCCTTCGAAGAATTATTGGAATTTGACAATAATACGATTGTCATGAAATTTTACATGCACCTTTCCAGAGAACAGCAGAAGCGAGAATTGCAGGAGCGTATAGACGACCCCACCAAGCAGTGGAAACACAATGCCGGCGATTGGGAAGAAGCAAAATTGTGGGACGACTACATGCGCTGTTACGAATACGCTATCAACGAATCGGTGATACCCTGGGTTGTCGTGCCAGTGGATCAGCGCTGGTACCGCGATTACGTCATGAGCAAAAGTATCGTCGAGACCTTGGAAAAATATGCGCTCATTTTGCCTACTTTAAAGCAGGTATAATGGAGAAAGTGAGGGTGGACAAGTGGTTGTGGAGCGTCAGGATTTTTAAAACTCGCTCATTAGCCACGGATCAGTGCAAGAGTGGAAAAGTAAAAATCGGCGACGAAGTAGCGAAGCCATCACAAAATATTCAAAAAGGTGATTTGATAAAAGTGAAAAAAGACGGTTTTGATTTTCAGTACAGAGTGCTTGAGTTGATTGAAAAGCGCGTATCAGCGCCACTGGCACAAGCCTGTTACGAAGACCTGACGCCCGCTGACGAATTAAACAAATACAAATCCTGGTTTGTAAAAGGAGCAGGGCGGCCAACCAAAAGGGAGCGCCGCGATATAGAAAAATTCAAAGACTCCCGTTTTTGAATTTTCAAAAACGAGAACAAATAAATCAAAAAACAAATGAAATTGAACCTGACACGAGACCTGGTTTTTTTTGATATTGAATCCACGGGTTTAAACATTCTCCGTGATCGGATACTTCAAATTGCCTGTGTCAAATTTTTCAAAGACGGCAGAGACAACGAAGAACTTTCCATGCTGATAAATCCGGGCATTCCGATTTCGGAGGAAGCGATGAGCGTACACGGCATCACGCCGAAAGACGTAGCCAACAAGCCGGTTTTTGCGCAGATTGCCGATAAGTTGTTTAAGTTTTTTGGCGACGCCGACCTCGCCGGCTACAATTCGATTCGATTTGATATACCGATGCTGGTGGAAGAATTTGCCCGCGCCGGTTTTGATTTCGAGATTTCACACAGGAGGCTGATTGATGTGCAAAGAATTTTTTATAAAATGGAACCACGCACGCTGAAAGCTGCTGTGAAATATTACACCGGCAATGATTTTGAGGAAGCGCATGACGCGCTGGCTGATGTAAAAGCTACCGTCGAAGTTTTTAAAGGGCAATTAAAAATGTACGAAGGAGTTGATTACACAGACGATGACGGAAATGTGGTGCAGCAGCCGATTGTGAACGACATCAAAGCGCTGCACGATTTTACCAACGATCTGAAAATTATAGACGTGACCCAGAAGTTAAAACTGGATCACAACGGACAGATAGTTTTCAATTTTGGAAAATATCTGGGGCAGCCGGTTGCCGAGACGCTTTACCGCGATCGCAATTATTACAATTGGATTTTGGAAAAGGAATTTTCGCACCAGGTAAAAAAATTGGTTCAAAAACTTTTTAAAGAATATGATCAGGAACAAAAACAGAAAAAACAAAATGGGCAGGGTTGAATTACGAGGGGCGTTGCTTTTTCTGTTTGGCATTTTGGTCTTTTTATCAAGCGGCTGCTACGAGCGCAAAGAAGGCTGCCTGGACGTGGAAGCCACCAATTTTGACGTAGAAGCCGACGATGCCTGCGGAGCATGTTGCCGGTTTGCACAGCTAAAACTTTCCTTCCTCCACCGGCTCACAGAAGAAGACACTTTGACCGTTTTTCAATTAAATACACCGTATCCGCACACCCCGGACAGTCTCGATTTTTTTAGCATCACAGCCCTGCGATTTTATATTTCTGATCTGCGTCTGGTAAATATAGAAGGGCAGGAATTTACGGTGAGCGATACTCTGGAATACAAATATTTGTCGCCCGCCGGTGATACCTTGAAGAGCAGCCTGGTGGATAATTTTGCTTATGCGGACAGGTCGAATGTCGGCGATATCGAAATCGGGACTTTCAGAACGACCGGCATTTTTACAAAAGTTAAGTTTAACCTGGGATTAGAAAATCCGGCTGCCGGAGCTTTGCCCTCTGGTTTTCCTGCCACGCACCCGCTTTTTTTTAAAAATGACTCTACTAACTGGAGCGAAGATGCGGGTTATGTTTTCAATTGGGTAGAATTTTTGCGGGATACTTTACCGGAAACCGAGCCTACAGTGATAAAAATTACTGAACCTGATTTGATAAAAATTGAACTTGCGCATGATTTTGAAATAAAAAAAGGCGCGGATATAAATGTGGTTTTGAAAATCAACTACCTGGAATGGTTTGAGGGCGTGGATTGGAAAACCGACAGCGCCGATGAAATTAAAAGGAAAATGTTGTCCAACATCGGCGGTTCTTTTGAGCTAGTGTCGGTTGAGCAACAGTAATTTTATAAACAGGAACAACAGGAGCAGGAAATAGCTGTTATCATTCGCAAAAAAAATAAACATGAAAAAAGTATTCTGGATAGGTCTCTTATTTGCCGGCTTGATTTTTTCGGGCTGCGAAAAAGAAAGCACGGGCGCGCTCGATCTCAATTTTGTAGCATATTACGGCTCCAAGCCCATGGTTATTGGTGAAAAATATGCTTATGCCGGCGGCGCCCAACTATTTTTTGAGAGGGCGAAATTTTTTATTTCTGATGTGCAGCTTATAGCCGAAAATGGCGCTGTGCTTTATGCAAAAGATGCAGAAATCGTCAATTTTACAAACGTCAATATTGACAGCACCTCCGCTAAAGCTGGACGAAAAATCACCATAAACAATTTGCCGACAGGCAATTATAAATCCATCATTTTTAAAATCGGGCTTTCGGATGCGCTGAATTCAATGAAGCCGACTGATTTTCCAAACGACCATCCTTTGGCT
>CALMIT010000075.1 GCA_937864255.1 uncultured Saprospiraceae bacterium | reverse complement strand
ATCTTTCGCTCGAAGAAATGGAAAAAGAAATGATCAACAAGGCGCTCAAAAAACACAACGGCCGCCGCAAAGACGCTGCGGACGATCTCGGCATTTCGGAAAGAACGCTGTACAGGAAAATTAAACAATATGACTTGGAAAATTAGAAGGGGCAAAAGCTCCTGATTTTCAATACTTTTTATTTTTGCATTTTAAAAATAACCAATCATGAAAAATATTTTAACCCTCGCGCTTTTTGCAACAGCTATTGCTTTGTTTTCCTGCGCCGGAAATCAGGAAGGAAAAACGGGTATGACCGCCGCACAAATTTCGGAGCAGGACGCGCTTTTTCAATCCGTCATGGTCGTACACGACAGCGTAATGCCCAAAATGGGCGACCTCGCGCGGCTCGCTCAGGAAATCAGAAAATTGATTCCGAATGACGCCACTGACGACGAAACCAAAGAACGTGCTTACGCCATCGTACAAAAATTAAATGTCGCCGAAGAAAACATGATGGGCTGGATGAACCAGATAAAACAGCCGGCAGCCCTGCGCGACACTTCGAGCCACGAGGCGATCATGCAATATTTTCAGGCTGAAAAATCAAAAATAGACCAGGTAGGCAAAGATATCAACGGCAGCATGAACGAAGCTATCCAGTTTCTTAATGGCTTTAAAGGCGCTGAAGAATAAGTGAAACTGCGGCGTATTTTGATGGATCCGCCGTTTAAAAATTATTTGATGGAATATCTCGGCTTACTTTTTGAATTGATATTTCTTTCCATGGGCGTTTACCTTTATCTGGTGTCCATCGGAAAAATAGTGCCCAAAGATCCGCAGGCGAAAGCAAGGTCCGAAGCTTTCCGCGAGAAAAATGGCAGATGGCTGCGGCCGGTGAGCCTGGCTTTGGTTGCGCTTATGGTAGTCAATGTATTTTTACACATAAAAGAACTTTTCTTTTAAAAGGTGGAAAGCACAAATTCTTTTTCAGAATCCTTACAAGTGTCGTTTTTTTGTAATTTCACCTTTCCGATAAGGCTCCGAAAATGACTATAGAATCCAATATTGAGATTAGCCAACCTCCGTCCGTGGTTTACGAATTCATGATGGACGAAGAAAATCTTCCCTTGTGGCTCACCAATTTTGTAAGAATGGAAACTGTCTCCGGCGAATCAGGAGAGGTCGGCAGCATTTCAAAACACTTTTACAACGAACGCGGCAGGGTGCTGGAATTCACGGAAGAAATTACCGAAATCAGGGAAAATGAATTGATGGCCGCCAGGTATGAAAGCGAAGATTTTGATATGCACATCGCCAATTTTCTGAAACCTGCCGGTGAAGCCTCGACGCAACTGACCATTCGCAGCGAATACGTTTTTAAAAGTTTTTGGATGAAACTTTTTGCTCCTTTTGCCCGCAACACGATGCAAAAGCGAATGCAGGAAAATCTGGAAAGACTCAAAGACGCTATCGAAGAACTTACGGAAATCGAATAATTATCCATCGCTTTTTTCGCACTTTTGTGAGGCGCTGTTTTTCAAAATCCATTTTTGAAAAACCGGCATATCAATCAAAAAAATACTTTCGTGCGATTTCTTCACACATCCGACTGGCACCTCGGCCAAAAATTTTTCAACTACGATCGCGACCAGGAACAGGCGCAGGCTTTGCAATGGCTGCTCGAAACTGTTCGCGAGCAAAAAGTGGATTGCCTGCTCGTGTCGGGCGATATTTTTGACACTTTTAATCCGCCTGCGGGCGCACAGGAACTCTATTACAATTTTCTGATAAACCTCACGCAGACCGGCTGCCGGCACGTTGTCGTCACCGCCGGCAATCACGATTCGCCCTCTTTGCTCCAGGCGCCCAAACAGCTTTTGAAAGCGATGAATGTGCACGTAGTCGGCGCTGCCGGCCAGGATTTTTCGGACGAGATCATTGAATTAAAAGACGCTTCGGGCAGCGTGGAAGCGATCATTGCAGCCGTGCCTTTTTTGCGCGACCGCGACTTGCTTTTTGCGCAGCCGGGCGAGTCCGGGCTGGAAAGAATCGAACGGATCAAGTTGGGTATAAAAACGCATTTTCAAAAAATCGGGGAAATAATAGCGGAAAAATTGACTGCCGAATTTCCGGTTGTGGCGATGGCGCACCTTTACGCCTTCGGCGCTGAATCTGCCGAAAAACAGGACAATATTTACATCGGCGATAAAGCGAATATCCGCGCGGAAGATTTTCCGGCAATTTTTAAATATGTGGCTTTGGGGCACATT
>CALMIT010000074.1 GCA_937864255.1 uncultured Saprospiraceae bacterium | reverse complement strand
GCACGGGAGCGTCTTCGGGCGATAGCGGTTTTAACTCTATATTTTTCTTTTCGCCGCTCAATACTTTTTCAAAAGCTTCTTTTAGCGTCGCCTGTTCTTTTTCCGAAAGCACGGAAGTTTTGACCTCTTCCTTTTTTACAAGATTGTCAAGCGTGTCCGAGTCCACCCTTCTGAATGCGATTTCGCTTTGTTTGAATTCAAGATTGTGAATGAAGTGATTGTCAGTGATTTGGTCAAAAATCAATACATCATAGCCGGCACTTCTTGCATTTTGAACAAAACCATCGTGCTCAAGCGCATTGTTGGTATAAAGAAATATAATCTTGTCCGATTTGTCTTTCTGATTTTCTTCTACCTTTTTTTTGTACTCCTCAATAGTAAAAAATTCGTTTTCGGTATTTTTAAGCAGGACGAATTTTTGTGCCTTTTCGTAAAATTTTTCATCTGAAAGCATCCCGTATTTTACAAATACGCCCACCTCATTCCATTTTGATTCGAAATTTTTGCGGTCTTGTTTGAAAAGTTCCTGCAATTTATCGGCTATTTTTTTGGTAATATATCCGGTTATTTTTCTGACGTTACTGTCACTTTGCAGATAACTTCTTGAAACGTTGAGCGGAATATCCGGCGAATCAATCACGCCGTGCAGCAAGGTCAGCCATTCCGGAACAATTTCTTTTACGTCATCGGTCACAAAAACCTGATTGGAATAAAGTTGGATTTTATTTTTTTGAAATTCCAGCGCATTTTTCAATTTTGGAAAAAACAGAATACCGGTGAGGTTGAAAGGGTAGTCAATATTCAGATGTATCCAAAACAACGGCTCCTCGCCAAACGGATACAGTTCCCTGTAAAAGTTTTTATAATCTTCATCGCTTAGCTCTGAAGGTTGTTTTTTCCAGGCAGGCGCCGTATTATTTATAATATTATCAACCTCTACAGTCTTTTTCTCTTTGGCTTCGGGGCCGGTTTCTATCGTTTCTTCTCTTGTTCCGAATTTGATGGGAAAGGGTAAAAACTTGCAATATTTTACCAAAAGTTCTTCAATTCTGTTTTTGTCGAGAAATTCTTTACCGTCCTCGCCGATGTACAAAATCACATCCGTGCCCCGGGTATCTTTTTGTGTTTTTTCGAGCGTGTATTCGGTGGAACCGTCACAAGTCCACAAAACAGCGTCCGAGCCTTCCTTCCACGATTTCGATTTTACTTCGACTTTTTCTGCCACCATAAAAGCCGAATAAAAACCCAAGCCAAAATTTCCGATAATGTTGACTTCATTTTTAAACTTTTCAATCCATTCACGGGCACTCGAAAAAGCAATTTGGTTCAGATATTTGATGACTTCTTCCTCAGTCATCCCGATTCCGTGATCGCGAATAGTCAGCGTTTTATTAGCTTCATCAAGAATAATTTCTATCGTAGTGTCTTCAAATTCATCCTTCAACTCGCCCTTTTGAGCTAGTACTTTACATTTGGTGGTGGCGTCCACAGCATTAGAAACCAGCTCTCTCAAAAAAATCTCCTGGTCAGCGTAAAGGAATTTTTTGATAATGGGAAAGATATTTTCTGTCTGAACGGAAATAGTACCTTTTTGCATAGTTGATTTTTTTAGTTTTAAAAAACTAAGAGGCGGCGCTCAAAGCACATGCCAGCCCAAATTATTATGACAAAATGTCGGAATAAATAGGTTATTCGCACGGTTGTCGCGTCATATTTACTTCAACATATTGAATTTAAATGACAAGATTTTTTCTTTTTGATGTCACATAAAGTTGATTTTACCTGTCGGCGGCCTTCCGAAGCAACTTTAATATTGCACCAGTTTTGAACTTAATAAGAAACTTCTAAAGATCGTGAAATTATGCAAAAGGCTTTATTCAATTTTTAATATCAGGTTTGTCTCTTGCCTTTGGTATTAGTGGCACGGTTTTGGAATTGATGGTTTGGTTCAATATTGAAATAAGTAAGGGAATTTTGCCTGCCCCCGCCACATGTTTTCCTATCCATGGTTCCCTTTCTGCTCATTTATCCCTTAAACCATGATTGAAGCCGTGCAATCAGTGCTTCATCATCCAAAAGAACTTTTAAGCCTTCTGAGGCTTCCAAGGCAAATTCGTTTTTTGTCTTGTGTAAAGAGGTCTTAAGGTCAGAAGTGGCCTTAGACAGTGAGTGAGACCAGTTCATTTGGGGGGTAGAGCTGGTCTTATACTCACTTTTTTTGTCTTTAATTTTTTTGATGTATATAAATCTAGGGTGAAAGGAGTCATTTTCCTTTCACCCTTTTATTTTTGTATTACAACAGTAATTATCTCATTATCCGCTCAAGATGAATATAGCGCTGATAGCTCACGACGGCAAAAAAGCCGAGATGGTTTCTTTTGTTTTGCAAAATAAAGATTTGCTTATCGGAAGCAAACTTTTCGCTACCGGTACAACCGGCTCGCATATTGAAAAAGCTGGGTTTGTGGTAAAAAAACTACTTTCAGGTCCCAAAGGAGGCGATGCTCAAATAGCCGCTATGGTGGCGCAACGTGAGCTGCAATTGGTTATATTTTTCAGAGATCCGCTTGAAAAACATCCGCACGAACCGGATGTGCAAATGCTTATGCGACTCTGTGATGTACACGACATTCCTCTGGCTACCAATCCAGCTGCCGCACGATACTTGTTAAAAGCTATGTGCGCGGAAGACAAAAAAAGCTAACTTTGATTTTGATACTGGCGCACTCCTACCGTTTTATAAATTCTTTCACATAGCCAGGTTTTAATTCCATGAAATATTTATTTTTTCTCTTTCCATTTTTGATAATTACAGGCCATTCGTTCGCACAGATTATTTATGTAAAAAAAGGCGAAACGGGGACCGGTACATCCTGGCAGGACGCGGCCGGCGATTTACAAATGGTTTTGCAGAGAGCAGCGTCTGGCGACCAAATCTGGGTTTGCCAGGGAATTTATACACCCACCCAATGTACGTCTTGTTCTTACGATGACCGAAACACATCATTTGTCATCCCTGATAGTGTTGAGGTTTACGGAGGGTTTGCGGGCGTGGAGAACAGCCTTTCAGAACGGGACTTTTCAGAAATGAAAACAGTTTTAAGCGGCGACATTGACTCGGATGGTGCTCCGGAAAATAATGCTTTTACCATAGTTTATTTTAAAAATGTGAGCGGCTCAACCATATTGGACGGCTTCACTATAGCGGCCGGAAATGCAAACCAGCCTTCGGCTTTTGGGTTGCCTCAAAATAGCGGCGGCGCTATTTTTAACTCCGGTCAATTGGCAGGTTTTTCATCAAGTCCGCTTATTCGCAACTGTGTTTTGGAAAACAATTATGCACTCGGTTTTGGCGGCGCTGTGTACAACGACGGAAGTTTTAGCGGTTTGGCGAGTGCGGTTTTTCAAAACTGTATTTTCAGAAATAACTTTTCGGGTGCAGGCGGCGGCGCCGTGTATTGCAATGCCAGTTTTTCGGGAATTTGCGAGCCGGTTTTTGATGATTGCGGGTGGACGGAGAATTATTCCGAAAGCGGAGAAGGCGGCGCAATGTTTAATAACGGCGCTGAAGACGGACGAGCAATTCCGGTCATAAATCGCGCCCGTTTTGAAAATAATCGCGCTTATACTTACGGCGGCGCTATTTTTAATTTCGGGAAAACCGGCAGTTGCACGCCACTTATTTCCAATAGTTTTTTTATTGAAAATACAGCCAAAGAAGGCGGCGCTGTGTACAACGACGGAAGTTTTGGCGGCGAAGCAACAGCCACAATTTCGAATAGTGATTTTGAAAATAATTATGCCGAAGTGGACGGCGGCGCTATTTATAATTCGGGCGTGGAAAACGGGCGCTGTTTTTCAAAATTGGAGAAGTGTGGCTTCGACATGAATCGTTGCGGCGTAGCTGGCGCGGCAATTTTTAATAACGGTTATAAGGGCGATTGTGAACCTGAGATAAAAAATTGCAGTTTCATTAAAAATCAAACTCAAAACTATGGCGGCGCTATTTACAATCTGGGCAACGAAGGGCTTTGTAATCCGAAAATTTTGAACTCGATTTTTATATCAAACAGGGCGTACTCTGCCGGAGCGCTTTATAATCTGGGATCGAATGGCGGCAATAGCAGTCCTTTTATTATCAATTGTACTTTTTTTGGAAACAGGGCAGAAGTGGGAGGGGCGGTTTATTGCAATGCATCAGATACTACGGGAACCAGCAGACCATTGATTTCCAACTGTATTTTTTATAAAAATTTTGCAAATACAGGCGCTGTGATCCGAAATATTTACGGGCTTCCGAAAATTGAGTTTTCGTTTTTTGATTTGAATAATTGCGACGAACTGAATAGCGGCGTCGGTGGCGATGTGGACTGTGGGGCGGGTTTGATTTTTGACCAGCAACTGCTTTTTAAAGACACTGCAAACCTGGATTTTCATCTGGATCAAAATGCGATGGTGATAGATCGGGGTGATAATGCGCAAATCAGCGCGCACCAAATACAAAACGATCTGGACGGCGGTGTGAGAATTATCAACAACACGGTGGATTATGGCGCATTTGAATTTGGTAACAACCCGGGCTTGCCGCCACAAATAGACACTCAGCCATTGCCGAGACTTGTTTGTGAAAATGAGGAAGTAGAATTTTTTGTTTCGGCGACAGGAATCGGACCATTTGATTTTAAATGGAAAAAAGACGGCGATCTGATACCCGGCGCTGACGAGAGCCGCTTTCAAATTCCGACTGTTACTATTGACGACGAAGGTGATTATGTGTGTGTGGTTTCAAATAATGCGGGCTTGACAGAAAGCGCAGCGGCGCGCCTCGAAGTAAAAACGCGGGTTATGCCAGTCATAGAAATTTTTGGACCGGACTCAACGATTTGCATTAAAGACACGGTTGCATTTACAGCAATCTTGGAAAATGAGGGTACAAATCCTCAGACAACCTGGCGCCTGAACGGCGAAACTATTTTAGAAAATTCCGTCTTACTTTCTGTCACAGGTTTGGAAGACGGAGCACGGATAAACTGCCAACTGGTTTCTTCGGAGAGGTGCGTTTTTGAAAATCCCGTTTTGTCGAATGATATTGAGGTGGACGTGGACAGTTGCTTGGTGGGAATTTTTGAAAAGAAAATTTTAGATGATGCCATCAGTGTTTTTCCAAATCCGGCGGCCGAAAGCATTTACATCCTTTTCAAAAAAGAGTGCAGCGATTGTGAAATTACAATAGAAGATCTTTTGGGCAGAAAGCAAATTATAGAGCACGAAGGAGGATTTTGGGAAGGGAAAATCCCGGTTGATATAACAGGTTTTTATCCCGGATGCATGGTTGTCCGCATTACAAAAAGAGGCAAAACGCTGGCATTGAGAAAAATAATTACACAATAATTTATTGATAGACAATGCTTTGTAATGCAGGTTATGGCGCTTTTTTGTGTTAAAAACCGGAAAATAATCTGCCCGTAGCGTGTATGAAATTTTTTAGAATAGAAAAATACACTTAATTTGTAGTATCAAAATTGGCTTAATATTAGCCGATTGCATATTAGCTCAAAGAAGGGGTGTAATCAATTTAATAACTCAAAAACCTGAAAGCCTTGAGGTACAAAATTTTACTCTTACCGCTCCTGATCTTTTGTTTTGACCTTGCCAACGGTCAGGATATTCACTTTACCCAGTTTTATAATACGCCGCTCACAGTTTCGCCCGCGCTTACCGGCATTTTTAACGGCGACCAGCGATACATCGGCGTATATAGAGGACAGTGGTATTCCGCAAATTCTCCATTTTCGACTTTCTACGGCATGTTTGATCAGAAAATTTATAACCGAAAACTCGGTAATAGTTTTCTGGCAGCCGGCGGCGCGTTGGGTTATGACAGGGCGGGCGATTCAAAATTGTCTTTATTTAATCTATCGCTCAACGGCTCTTACACCTACGCTATTGACCGGGAAAATTTTCTTACCGGGGGCTTGATGCTCGGAGTAGCACAGCGGTCTTTTAAATACGATAACCTGCTTTGGGATAATCAGTGGGATGGCGACAGGGCTGATCCGAATTTGTCTCCGAATGAAGGATTTGATGATTCGGGATATATTTTTGCTGACATCGGTATCGGAGTCAATTACCGCGGGCAGAAACTGGCAAGCAGATCCACGCTGGACATAGGCGCTTCTTTGTCTCACCTCAATAAGCCTAATCAAAGTTTTGCCGACAGCGAAGTAAGCCGCCTGGAGCCGAGACTCAGCACTTACATCATTCAAAATCTACAAATCAGTAACCGCTTTGATGTTTATTGGAACGGATTGGCTCAATTCCAAAACAACTATCTGGAGGGCGTGGGCGGTTTGGGAGGCAGGCTGCATCTCGATCAGCGCAGAGGCCGGGAATTGGCCGTTCAGTTAGGCATGGCTTTCCGGTTTAATGCAATTGGCGACGCTGCTATTGCGGCGGCGGAGTTGCATTATCAGTATTGGAGATTTGGATTGAGTTATGACATCAATGTTTCGGGACTTAAAATTGCCACCAACAGAAATGGCGGACCCGAAGTGACTGTGCGCTACATCGTCCATTTTGTCAAACCCATTCCGGTTTTCAGAATTTGTCCTATCATTTAAAAAAATCGAAATCGTCGAAGAGAGAGAAAGGAAATTGCCCCCTTTTTCAATTCATTTGGTAAAAAAGAAATTGAATAAAACCGATCCACCAGTCTTGAATAAATGACTTGGCATTTTAATCATAAAAAAATGAAACGCAACTTATCTCTCACTTTAATAATTTTCTTCCTGGCAAGTGTCATTTGCTTCGGACAGACGCGCCGCCAATACATAAAAGCCGCTGAAAATTCTTTTGCCCAGCAAAACTTTTATGCAGCATTAAAATATTATGAGGAGGCATTGAAATTTGATTCGGCACAAACAGAAACCTGGTTTAAATACGGACAGGCAGCCGAGCAGTTTTATGCTTTTACACTAGCCGAAAAAGCCTACGAAATTGTACTCAAAAGCGAAGAGGTACAGGAATTTCCTACCATCTACTTGATGATGGCGAAAGTGAAAAAGAGCCTTGGGAAATACACGGACGCCATAGACTATTTTCAAAAAGCGCTTCAAAATCCGGCAATATTGGACGCGCCGACGCTTGATTATGTCAAAAAAGAAATAGAGTACTGCGAATGGGCAGCCGAAGTTGTCACCAACGAAAATAAAAACATAGAAATCATAAAATTAGGCGAGGAAGTAAACACGCCATTTGCCGAATTCGGCGCCTCGCGTTATGGCAGCCAGCTTTATTACACTTCTTTCAGCTATGTGAAAGAAGATGATAATTTTAATCCGCCACGTCATTATAATAAAGTCTTGCTTTCGGAAGACAACATGCCCGGGCAGCTTTGGGACAATATCAACTCTACCGGCCGCCACACAGCGCACGCTGCTTTTAATGCTTCGCGCGACAAAGTTTATTTTACCTATTGTGATTATATCAGCGAGGCGGGTATTCGGTGCGAATTATATTACAGGCAATTAGACGCCCAGGGACAGTGGGGCGCGCCGCAAAAACTTTCCGAATCTATCAATAAAGCCGGTTTCACGAGTACGGAGCCAAATGTTGGCAAGGTAAAAGAGACTGGCTCTTTTACGCTTCCGATCAACCCGGCGGAAAAGGCAAAATGGATATTTGGTACGCCAAAATCAATCAGGACGGCACCGTGCAAAATCCCGTCAATTTACAGGCGATCAATACTGAAGGCGATGATGTGACGCCCTTTTTCCACACCAACACCCAAGTGCTGTATTTTAGTAATAACAGCAGGCAGGGGTTAGGCAATCTTGATATTTTTAAAAGTATAAAAAGTGGCAATAGCTGGTCGGAACCCGAACACATGGGCTACCCGCTCAATAGCAGTTATGACGATTTTCATTACACATTAAGTCCGGGTAGTGCCGAAGCATTAATGGCATCCAACCGGATTGGCTCTACTTATCTGGAAAAAGAAAAAGAAGCCTGTTGTCATGATATTTATGTGGTAGAAACCAAATTTATAGAATTGCTTGCCTTGACCTTTGACGATTTTACCAAAGCGCCTTTGAATGGCGCGACGGTTTCTTTGTTTAAAATGTCCGGTGAGCGGAAATCAAAAATGGAAACCAAAACCAACCCCGACGGTAATGATTTCAATTTCACCCCGGAGAGAAAAGAAATTTACATAATTACCGCAGAAAGAGACGGGTATTATCCATACAGAGATACGCTATACCTGGATCGTCCGCCATTGGATGATATTACCTCTATCACCAAAGAAATCTACATGATACCTGCCGAAATCGATCTTGAGGTGCTGACTTTTGACGATTATACCAAAGCTGGTCTTACGGGCGTGAATGTGGAACTGGTTGAAATTGATAATAAATCAAAATCAATCATTGCGGATGAGACCAATGAGGTGGGTAATGATTTTAAATTTAAAATAAGAGGTGGCAGATCGTACATTATAAAAGGTAAAAAACAGGGCTACGAAATGGATTTAGACACGATAGACCAACTGCCTTCCGATCTGCGCAATCTCAAATCACTGAGACGCGAATTGTATTTGCGTCCGCTTATTTTTGCCGAATTTTTGCCGCTCACCTTATATTTTGATAATGACGAACCGGATCAGAACAGTTGGGCGACGGCTACCAAAAAATCTTACCTCGAAACCTGGGAAGGCTACTATCCGCGAAAACAGATTTTCCTTGATGAATTTGGAAAAGGTATGACTCAGGAAATGAAATTTTTGGCAAACCAGCGTATCGAAGATTTTTTTGAAAGAGAGGTGAAAAGTGGCGGCGAAGCCATGAAGGTGTTTTCTGATCTGTTGTACGAATTTTTGAGACAGGGGAATAAACTTGAAATCGTATTGAGAGGCTATACCAGCCCCAGGGCGGCTTCCGATTATAACCAAAATCTTTCCAAGCGAAGAATCAGCAGCGTCAGAAATCATTTTGAGCAATACAAAGAAGGCATTTTCAAACCTTTTATGCAGGAAGGAAAATTGGTCATATTGGAAAAACCTTACGGTGAAACAAAAGCCAAGGGAGATGTCAGCGACAAGTTGAACGACGTTCGGAACTCAATTTTCGGCGTGCCCGCATCATTGGAAAGAAGAGTCGAAATCATAGACGTAAGACAGGCAGATGATTTATAGATTTTTCTTTCTGAAATCAAATTCAAAACCAAAAAATTAACCTCGAACTAATCGAGAAAATCGAAAAAATATGTGTCCTAAACTTCTACGCAGCAGAAAAATATGGATGGTGCTCGCCGCTGTATTTTTTCTTTCGCCAAATCTGATGAAGGCAACTCACATTATCGGTGGAGAAATGCTTTACCGTTGCCTCGGAAATAACCAGTATGAA
>CALMIT010000073.1 GCA_937864255.1 uncultured Saprospiraceae bacterium | reverse complement strand
GGCGCGGATCCATGCCGGAGGTTATTTTTTCGCCGCGGGTGAGCGTGAGGCGGATGTGCGTGTCGCGGGTCATGCCGTTGGCCGCCAGCGTTTTTGAAATGGCGCTTTTTATCTCCTTTTTGGAAGGTACGTCCGCGAATGCCAGTGCCTTCGCGGAGTCATGAAGCCGGTCGAGGTGTTTGTCGAGACAAAAAATTCCCTCTTCGTACACCCGCAAACCTTCCCACACCGCGTCGCCGCCCTGCACCGAACTGTCAAAAACGGAAACTTTGGCCTCGCGTCGCGGCTTCAATTCGCCGCCGACGTAGATGAGGATATTTTCATTTTCGGGATAAAATTTTTGCAGCATATTTTGAATTGAAAATTTGATTCAGGCTTTTAAAGCATAATCGAAAAGAAATTGATAATGGGGTAGCGCCGCCTCGTAAAGTTCCGCGCCGTGTTCGGACAAAACAATTTCGCCGGAAGGCGGCTGCCCGAATCCCGTCGAAGCGTGCACATTTTTGTACCAGTATTTTGCCCACACGCCGTCTTCTTTTCGCCCGCCGGCATCCCATCGCAGCATATTTTTTTCAAATGGAATTTCCAGCGCGGCGCACAAATCCGACAAAATTTTTTCCGGATTTTTTAATAATTCGCCGGCTTCCAAAACCAGCGGCGGATGCCCCAGGCGTTCATTTAAAAAATGGAAAAGCCGGCTTTGTTGCTCCAGCCCGATGTCGCTCATCGTCGGTTTTTCAAGCACTTTTGAAAAAGAGGCGATAATCTGTTTCGGATCGCGAATGAATAAAATATTGGAAAACGGCAGCATAAAATCCCAATCCATTTGAATAAGATGATGGGCCATATTTTTTAAAAAAACTACCGGATGGGTAGCAGCTTCGGTGCGAATGGCGTCAAAAATTTCCGGCAAAGTGTGTGGCTGACTCGCCAGCACTTCCTCGCGGCCGGGATGCAAAACCGGGACAAGATTGAGGTAATACGCATAAAACGGCTCATCCGTCACGCCGGTATCGGAGCGCTGCGCAAACGAATACATCAGCGCCGTCGAGATATTTCGCGGATTGGAAAGCAGGTGGATGATTTTACTGTCGGACATGGAAAAATTTCAATAAAAAAGCTGTTTCCGGCAAATTTACCAGAAACAGCTTCAGCGAAAAATTTTTCTGTCTTTTAGTTGGCGTTGATGAGTCGGCCACTGCCGGTGATCGTCGAACTGATGCTCGGATTGCCTTTATAACTCACGTCGCCGCTGCCGGTAATTCTGACCGTCAGGTTGTCTTCCACATTTACCTCGGCATCGCCGGAGCCGGTCGTGCGCACGTCAGCGTTTCCTGCTTTCAGCGAAAAGCCTTCAAAATCGCCGCTGCCGGTGAGTACGACATTCAGATTATCACAAAATCCGTCAAGGCGGATATCGCCGGAGCCGGTCGAAGTAGCCTCGACATTGTTTGCGTCCAGGTCGAGAATAATATTGCCGGAGCCGGTGGCGAGTAGTACGAGGTCGTCGGCTTCGAGTACATTTTCGCTCCTGATGTCGCCCGACGCGGTGGCTGTAAGCGCCCGCACCTCAGGCATGGTGATAAAAATTTTGAGATTTCTGAAATTACTTACACAATCTGTGAAATCAATTTCCCACACGCCGTTGTGTACGTCTGTGTCAAGCAAATCCAGAATGTTTTCCTGTCCTTCGGCAGTAACGGAAAAATCGTTTCCCTGACGGACATAAACATCGCCGGAGATTTCGAGTGTAACAGAGTGAAAATCATCGAGTTGCAAATCGCGGCTCACCGTGGAACCGGAACCGTGTTCGCAGCCGAAAATGTCGTCGTCGTCATCGAAATCAAAAAAACAACTGCTGCTCCCGATGGCACAAAAAGCCAGCAGCGGGAACATAAAAATTTTGAGTTTGGTGGTCATGTTGAAAAATATTTAATTGAAACAAATCGGATAACTCATTCGAAAAACGTTTCAAAGATCAGTTTCGCTTTGAAACGATCCTGATTTTTTGGACAAAGCGCGTGAATTAAAAGACTTCCGTCCAATTTCTTTTTAGATAAAACTCATTTTAATTTTACTTTTGGAAAAGTTCAGAAATAAATCTTAAAAAAAACGAGACAAGCCTGAAAGAAGTGCTCACCGAAATGGTGAACAAGCTCGGCATGAAGCAGGGTTTGTATCAAAACCGTATCGAACAAATCTGGCAGGAAAAAATGGGAACGACGATCAGCGCGCATACCAAAGAAATCAAATTGTACAAAAACAAACTTTACCTGACCATTGATTCCTCATCTTTAAAACAGGAACTCACTTACGGCCGCACAAAAATCGCCGAGATGCTCAATGCGGAATTGGGCGACAACTATATCACCGATGTGATTGTTCGTTGAAAAATTGATTTAATCAAGTTTTTGAACGCCTTTAGTTTTGCCAATTTGCCTTAGCTTCGCAGCAGGAAAATTACTTGAAAATTTTTCCAAATCATACAGCAAATAATGAATGTAAAATCCATCGCTATCGGCTGCGATCACGCCGGTTTTCCGCTCAAAGAACCCATCATCGGACTATTGAAAAGCAAAGGCATTTTGGTGCATGACTGGGGTACTTTTG
>CALMIT010000072.1 GCA_937864255.1 uncultured Saprospiraceae bacterium | reverse complement strand
CGGTCGTGGACAGGGCGCTTTCGAAATCTCCATCGCCTACCTCGGCGATTACGATAATGAAACCATTCTTTGTCCAAAATTTTGAGCGATTATTTCGAAACTGACCGAAGAACGAGCGGCGTGTCGTTATTGCGCGCCACAAGCAGGGCAGGCTGCCCGTTGATATTTATTATCGCTGAGCGGCGTACCTGACCTTTGATCAGTAAATTACCCAGAGGTGCAACGCGCATGGTTTTGTCCTTTTCAAAAGTCAGGATGTTGCCAAAATTGGCGTCATATCTTCCCATCTCAATAGTGCTGTCGTAAAAATTTCCGCCGACAAAAATTTCCTTTTGTCCGTCCGAATCAAAATCGGTGGCAAGTGCGCTTTCCATCGAAGAAAACTGGAGGCGGGCTGGCAAAGCATGAAATTCATAACCCGCATTTGTTTTTTCATACCAACCGCTCGTCAGGCAATTGGCAGTCAGCACTTTGGCTGAAGTCATTTTTTCTTTTCCAAAAAGATCGGTGAGCGAGGCGCGGGCAAAATCTTTGGCATAAAGAAAATCCTTTTTCAAACCGGGCAATTGTTTGGTCAAATCCCGGTAATTGGCAAAAGGAATTTCTTTGTCGTCCACGTAGTAAGTCAAAATCTGATCAATCTGTTCATTATCATCAAAATCATTGATATACAGTCGAATAGGTTGTTTTTCAGCGGGTTTAAGTTTGGAATTTTCTCCCATATTTCCGGCAAGAATATCCAGATCGCCGTCGCCGTCCAAATCCTCCGCCGCGACAAAATTCCACCAGCCGCTCCGCCCATCCAGTGTGGCTTTTTTAAAATTACCTTTTTCATTGTAAAAAACGGTGAGCGGCTGCCACTCAACAGCGAGCAGCAAATCCGGGTCGCCATCGCCATCCAGGTCTTCCAGATTCCGTCTTTTACCAGCCCCACATCAGAAAGTCCGCCGGCTATTCGATTTGTCACTTCCTCAAATTTTCCGCCGCCTTTATTTTCGAATAAATACGAAACCGGCGTTTCGCCATATTTCCACGGAACGGCGCGGCTGCCGATAAAAAAATCAACCAGCCCGTCGCCGTTAAAATCGGCAGGCAGAATGCAGGAAGCCGTACAAAAAGCGCCCTCGAAATATATTTTTTCGTCAAAATTTCCTTTGCCGTCGTTCAGGTAAATGCGCTGCCGCATCGCCTCGTCCTGCCCTCTGAATTCATTGCCGCCGGCAGCAATCGCCAGATCCAAATCGCCATCGGCGTCTATATCCGCAAAAACCGCGTCCACATCCTCGAAAACACTGTCGCGAATAATCGCGACGGGCGTATTGAGCGAAAACTTCCCGCCCGTTTTTTGCAAATACAACGCCGAACGTTTCTTTTTGGAAGAGCCAAAAAATACATCGTCCAGACCATCGCCGTTTACGTCGCCCACAGCAAGGGCAGGCCCCTCACTACTCACCATATTTGGAATCAACAGCTCACGGTTGAACTCCACAAAATCATTTTCTTTATGACTGAAATCAATACCAGTCTGCGATGTAATATCCTGAAAATCAATAAATTTTGCAGGTCTTGTTTTCATTTTTGAAAAATCGAAACCGGGCAAATCCGGCTTCCATTCAAACTTTTGGACCTGATTAAAAACCGGATTTGGGAGCGTCTCGTAAGTCCTGTCAGGCCAAACTACCAGCACGGAATCCACCTCCGACGCACTGCCCACGCCTACATGAAGCGGTATCTGCGCGCTTGACTGAAAACCCCTCACGGGAAAATTTTCTGCCGTGATTTTGCCGCCGTCTTTTTTGAAAACAAGCACCCGCGCACCGACCGCAAAAGTATTTTTTTCAGAACCTTTTAAATGGAATGAAAGAAAATCGCCCGATGATTTGCCGGCTTTTTCGCGACTGAGGTTTTTGTAAAAAAATGGCGCGTCTTCGATATTATTCACGACGATGTCAAGGTCGCCGTCGTTATCAAAATCCGCGTAAACAGAGCCGTTTGAGTAAGATGTGCGGTTACCTTTCACCTTCGGCTCCGCGTCGGCAAAACGAAGGTTTTTCTGGTTGGCAAAAAAGGCATTTCTGATTTTGATTTGGGGCATTTTTTCAATAAAACCGAGGTCGCCGTCTTCCAGCATATTGGTACTCGTTTTCCACTTTACATCTTCGTCGGCCATTCTGAAATTGACGTAGTCAATATCATTCATGCGGCGCGGGATGCCGTTGCTGATAAAAAGGTCTTTATAGCCGTCATTTTCAAAATCCATAAACAGGGGCGACCACGACCAGTCGGTCGCATAAATGCCGGAAAAAATTCCGATTTCGCTGAAAGTGCCGTCGCAATTATTGAGTTGCAGATTATTGCGGGTGTATTGATGGTTGTAGCCGTAGCTCAGTTTAAATTTATACACGCCGTAGTCGTCCTCCACCGGCGAGGTTTTTAAAATGTAAGGATCGTTGGGCAGCATATCCAGCGAGATGACCTCGCTCCAGCCGTCGTTGTTGATGTCTGCCATATCCGTACCCATCGAAAAGCGGCTGGTATGCATGATTTGCTCACTCAGCACCTCGCGGAAAGTCCCGTTTTGCTGGTTGACGTAAAGGTAGTCGTCCTCGTGAAAATCATTACAAACGTACAAATCCGGCCAGCCGTCCATGTTGATGTCGCCGGCTACCACGCCCAGCCCGTAACCGATTTTCGTGCTGATGATGCCCGAAACGGGCGTTACGTCTTTAAATTTTCCGCCGTCGTTGCGCATTAATTTGTCGCCGGAGCGGGCGTCAAAAGTATTTTCGAAAGATTTTTT
>CALMIT010000071.1 GCA_937864255.1 uncultured Saprospiraceae bacterium | reverse complement strand
TTTTTGAAAATTCGAAAGGGACGATCGCGCACGCTGCCGTTTTTTTAAATCCGTGTCAGGTCATCCATGTTTATGGCTGTGTGCGGATTGACGCGCTCGATCATTTCGGCATATTCAACGAAACCGAAAACAAATACACGCACCGACTGCGCATCATCAAGCGTATAACGCCATTGGTCAAAAATCAGAAAGAAATGGAAAACCAGGCGGAGAAAGCCGATTATCTGCCACCGGAATTGTTTGGCGACAAAGAGGGGCTACCCGAAATTTTAAGGTTGCTGGATTGAAGTTTCGATTTCACCCTGCCGCAATGTTTCCAGCCGCGCCAGAGAAAGCGCTTTCACATACTCGTCTCTTTTTAAAATAAATTCGGGCATCACTTCGGGATCAAGCGGCTTTGGCGGCGGCATAGTGAGTTTTAAATGGTTCACCTGCTGTCCGTTTTTCCAAAAGCGGAAACAAACGTGCGGGCCGGTTGCCAGTCCTGTGCTACCTACATAACCGATGGTTTGTCCCTGTTGTACGTGTACGCCCCGACGAATTCCTTTTGCAAAACCTTTCATGTGCAGGTATTGGGTCGTGTAAGTACCGTCGTGTTTGATTTTCACATAATTGCCGTTGCCTTTGCCGTAAGCAGCTTCCACGACTACGCCGTCGCCCACTGCAAGTATCGGCGTACCCGCCGGCGCGGCATAATCGGTGCCAAAATGCGGGCGCACTCTTTTCAGGATCGGATGAAAGCGGCGCAGATTATACCCTGAAGAAATGCGTGCATATTTCACGGGCGCTTTGAGGAATCCTTTGTTCATCGGGCGGCCTTCCAGGTCGTAATATCCTTTGTGTTTTTCGTCGTCAAACCAAATTGCGTGGTATTCGTTTTTACCGGTTTTGTACCAGGCGGCGTACAAATTACCCACACCAACGGGATCTCCTTCTATGAGTTTTTCTTCAAAGAAAAGTTTGAATTCATCGCCGGGTTGCGTGTGGTGGAAGTCAACAGACCATTGCAGGGCGTCCTCCATTTTATCGGCAATTTCGTAGCTCATGCCCGCGTCTATGATAGCTTTCCAAAGTGAACTTTCTATTTTTCCTGCCGCAGCTTTTGTTTCGGTGATCACGGGGCGTTTTTCCAAACTACACGTACCTTTTTGCAAATCAAATACAAAATATTCATACACATTCGGCTCATAAACCAGATAGTCCGGCCCTTCCGTGGATGTTGAATTCAGGACGGTGTAATTTTTTCCTACCCGCCAGTTTTTTACCTCAAAAACCGATTTTGAAGCATCAACGATTTTTTGAATGGTAGGAAAATCAATACCATGACCCGACAATACGTCAGAGAAAACCTGATTTTGGCGGATGGTTTCTTCTGTCATCTGAAAAGTATCCAAAACAAAGCCCCATCTCGTGGTGGGAATGGTGATAGGAAAAGCGCCCAATTCCACTTTGCCCGCTACTCCGACAGAAGCCGAAGAGTCATTTTTTAAATTCGGATAATTTTCAAAAAACCAGGAACCGATGAAAAAAGAAGCGACAAGAAGGGAGTAAAAGATGATTCTTTGATATTTGGTGCGGGCGTTTGTTGAACGCCCGTTATTTTCGGCTTGACCCACGATAGCTGTTTTTTATTAGAAAATTCTAAATTTTTCTTTCGAAAAAGGACTATAAATACCGAATTGAATTTCGGTAAGGGCACAAAGATAAAAATCGGATTCATTTTCAAACCTGCACGGGTGTTAAAATTACACATGCAAGAATTTGCCATAAACGAATTTACATTTCGGCGGTTTCGGTATATCAATTTATTTTTTTGGAAATTGCGCCGTCAAAAAATCGAAAATCCGGATCAAGATGCAAGTTGAACCGAAGGACTTATTGGAAAAACTGGAATTTGATAAAATTATCCAACTTGTTGAAAACGAATGTGTTGGGGAGCTGGGTCGCGCACGCGCTCAAAGACTTTTTCCCGAAGCGGACAAAATTTCAATAGAGACTAAACTGGAGGAAACCGCGGAGATGAAGTCGGGACTTCAGATCAATGATCGCCTGCCTGTTTCTGCCTACGAAGACCTCGACGAAGACCTCAGAATGCTCGGTATCGAGGGTTATGTTTTGCCTATCGAAGGTTTGCAGCGCATCAATCTGACCTTGCGGATTTTTCATGAAATTTTTAAATATTTCACGCCTGCCCGCCAAATCAACTACCCTGCGCTTTTCAAACACATCCGCCCGCTTCGGTACGACGAGCAACTTGCAAAAGCGATAGATAAGGTGATAGATGAAAAGGGCGAAATCCGCCCGGATGCTTCGCCGGAATTGGCGAAAATCAGAAAGGCTGTCCAAAACAAGCAAAAAGAGTTGGATAAAGTTTTCCGCAATTTGATACAGGATTACCGCAGCCGGGGCTGGCTGAGCGACAATGTGGAAAGTATTCGCAACGGCAGGCGGGTGCTGAGCGTGCCGTCCGAGCACAAACGCAAAATCAGAGGCATCATCCACGACGAATCGGCGACGGGGCAGACGGCATTTATTGAGCCGGAGCTTGTCATCGAAATCAATAACGACATTTTTGACTTGGAGACCGAAGAGCGGCGTGAAATCTACCGCCTGCTCAAAGAATTGAGCGCTCTTTTGCATCCGTACGCCACTTTTTTGAAGGACTACCAGGAAGTAGTCGTCCGATTTGATTTGATTCAGGCAAAAGCAAGGCTGGCTTTGAAAATGGACGCCGTGCGACCCGGCATCCGCGACCAGATTTTTTTTGGTATCTGGCAGGCGCGCCACCCTTTGTTGTTGCTGAAAAACAAACAGACGGGCCGGAAAACAATTCCCTTTGACCTCACGCTTTTGCACGATAATCGCATATTGCTGGTCAGCGGGCCCAATGCCGGCGGGAAGTCCGTTTTTATGAAAGCCGTCGGATTGATGCAGTTGATGGTGCAATCCGGCTTACTCGTGCCGGTGAGGGTTGACACGGAGATGGGTATTTTTAAAAAAATATTTGCCGACATAGGCGACCAACAATCGTTGGAAGACGACCTGAGTACTTACAGTTCGCGGCTGGCGAATATGAAAAAATTTCTCGAGCACGCTGATCGCAGCACGCTGGTGCTGATAGATGAATTTGGAAGCGGTACTGATCCCAAAATCGGCGGCGCAATCGCAGAGAGTATTTTAAAAAAGCTGAATGAGAATGGCGTATTTGGTGTCATTACGACGCATTATTCCAATCTTAAAATGTTTGCTTTCAAAACGAAAGGCATTGTAAACGGCGCCATGCACTTTGATAACGAACACTTGTCGCCCACGTATGAATTAAAAGTGGGGCGTCCCGGCAGCAGTTACGCTTTTGAAATTGCACAAAAAACGGGTTTGCCAAAAGAAGTCATGAATTATGCCCGCCACCGCGCCGGCAAAAATGAGCGCGCTGTGG
>CALMIT010000070.1 GCA_937864255.1 uncultured Saprospiraceae bacterium | reverse complement strand
CCTGTTATCAATTGTGATAATGCTGCAATAACGACCACCAGCACCGGATTTGCCTGGGCAGCGGTGGCCGGAGCCGACCGGTATGAAGTGTTCATCAACGGCACGAGCCGAGGTATTCAGACGACTACTTCCTTTACGGAAAATAATCTGACGCCCGATCAGGCTGTAAACATACGCGTGGTAGCCATTCCGCCGGCAGGTTCGGAATGTCCGCCGACGGAAGCGACGTTGACCTGTCGCTCCAATCCTTGTCCGGCTATCGTACTTCAGATAGACCCGGTTGATCCGATTTGTTTGAATGAAGCTGTTAACCAAACGCTGGTTTTAAATGCGGTCAATTCAAACGGGACGGGCGTGGCGACCTGGAGCGGCCCGGGAGTTTCCGGCGGCGGCGTATTTAATCCGATTGCGGCGGGCGGGGGGGCGCCCACCATTCGTTTCAATTTTTTCGGAAAAAAGTGGGGTTATTCCGCTTCGATAGAAATCGTGGTCAATGAGCCGCCCGTGGCTGATGCCGGGGCAGACCAGGAAATTACCTGCTTTGACAATATCACGCAAATCGGCGGCGCGGGCACTTCACAAGATTGCCCCTGCCTCGAATACACCTGGACGCTGAACGGCAATACCGTTTCCAACCAACTTTTCCCCACGGTGGTGGGCGACGGTACTTACACCCTCCGCGTATTCAACTCTGAAACCGGATGTAGCGACACGGACGACGTGGATGTCGTTTCCATCATTACCAGCCCGGATTTGGATGCTTCTTTGAGGCAAATCAGTTGTTTCGGAAGGAACGACGGTAATATCGTCGTGAACGGAGTCAACGGCGGAACGCCTCCTTTCGTTTATTCGATGAATGGCGCCAATTTTACGGGGCAGAATAATTTCCGCAACCTCGGTCCGGGTGTGTACAATTTGCGCGTACAGGACAGCAACGGCTGCGAAGATGAAATCACTTTTGAAATCATCGAACCCGACGAGCTTACGGTCGAATTGAAAGTGTATCTGCCGGGATACCCGGATGCGGAATTAACTTTGGGCGATAGCGTACAACTGGAGGCGCTCACGAATTATGCTCCCGAATTGCTGAGTTCCGTTAACTGGACGCCCGTCGCGCAGATACCCAATTGCGACGAGGTGAACATCAGCAATTGTATGTCAATATTTGTCACGCCGACGGGGCAGACTATCTACACTGTGCGGATAGAAAATGTCAATGGATGCGCGGCTGAAGACAGAGCGAATATCAGCGTCAAGCCGGCGACTCGGCCGGTTTACATACCCAATGTCTTTTCGCCCAACAAAGACCTGAATAATGACCTTTTCAGAGTATATGGCGACCCGAGGCTGGTGACAAAAATCAAATCATTCCTGGTTTTTGATCGCTGGGGCGAGATAATGTACGAGGCTTACAATTTTGACCCTTGTATTGATGACGCGACTTGCCCGATAGGCTGGGACGGCTTCTTTAGGGGTGAAA
>CALMIT010000069.1 GCA_937864255.1 uncultured Saprospiraceae bacterium | reverse complement strand
GTTTTTTTCAAGATCATCAGCGCATTTGCGCAAACTGGAATAAGACATTTTTAAAAATTAGCTTTTGAAATTTTTTACCTGAGGTTTTTTTTAGACATTTCGGAAGACAAACAATTCCTGTCCCGAGCAGTTTTTATTTTTCTGTTTTTAACCATTGTAATTTTTTACTTCATGCGCGCCTACCTGCAACTTTTAGAGCATATTTTGGAAAACGGCACACCCAAATCAGACCGCACCGGCACCGGCACGCGCAGCGTTTTCGGCTACCAGATGCGCTTCAATCTGGAAGACGGTTTCCCGCTGCTCACTACCAAAAAGTTGCACATGAAATCTATCATTTACGAACTGCTCTGGTTTTTAAAAGGCGATACGAATGTAAAATATCTTCAGGAAAACGGGGTGAGAATTTGGAACGAATGGGCGGATGAAAATGGCGATTTGGGTCCGATTTACGGGAAACAATGGGTACAATGGGAAGCTGCTGACGGCCGCCGAATCAACCAAATTGCCGAAGCTATTAAATTTTAAAAAGCGGTCCCCGACAGCCGCCGTATCATCGTAAATGCCTGGAATGTGGGCGAATTGGAATACATGCACCTGTCTCCCTGCCACGCCATGTTTCAGTTTTATGTAGCCGACGGCAAACTTTCCTGCCAGTTGTACCAGCGGTCGGCAGATGTGTTTTTAGGCGTGCCTTTCAACATTGCTTCCTATGCGCTTTTCACGATGATGGTGGCGCAGGTATGCGATTTGAGACTGGGCGAGTTCATCCACACTTTTGGCGACGTCCATTTGTACAATAATCACATCGAGCAGGCAAAATTGCAATTGAGCCGCGATCCACGGACTTTGCCCGTTATGAAAATAAATCCGTTGGTCAAAGATATTTTTCAGTTTCAATACGAAGATTTTGAATTGATAGAGTACGACCCGCATCCGCACATTAAAGCGGAGGTAGCGGTTTGATACGTCAAAAATTTTTTACCATGATAAACAGGCGACCTGCCCCCGATGAATGTGCGCCATATTACCACACTTATACCAATAAAGTGGAAGGCGACGACATCATTTCCATTCTCGAACACGGCAAAGAAGAATCCACCAAATTTCTCGAATCAATACCCTGGGATAAGTGGGAACACGCTTATGCCGAAGGTAAATGGACTATCGCGGAGGTGCTTATGCACCTCATTGACGGCGAGCGCATTTTTGCCTACAGGGCGCTGCGCATTGCCCGGAATGACCAGACGCCGCTGCCCGGATTTGAGCAGGATGACTATATTCCTTTTACAGAAGCCAACCAACGCTTGCCTGCTTCGCTGGTGCGGGAATACCAGACCGTCAGAGACGCGAGTATTTCGCTGTTTCGTCATTTTTCAGAGGCGATGTGGTCGCGTCGGGGTACTGCCAGCAATCATCCGGTGACGCCGCTTGCGCTTGCTTACATCATCGCCGGACATGAAAAGCACCACTTAAATATTATCCGCGAACGATACCTCTGAATTTTATGAATGATTTTAAAAAAAATGGTAAAAATGTAGTCAGGAG
>CALMIT010000068.1 GCA_937864255.1 uncultured Saprospiraceae bacterium | reverse complement strand
GATGAGCATTTTATCCTCAATTACGCGGGGGTAAACCAGTTGGCGATACAGGCTGATGAGTTCTTCCTTTGACAATTTTCCTTTTTTGAACTGGATATTCGGTTTGGTGACGGTTGCCATTTTTGATTTTTATTTTTTAAAACGGAGCAAAAGTAAGCGGAAAGAAACTGTCTTTTTAAAAATTTTAAACCCTGAAAAACAAAAAGGCGACCATTTTTGACATGATCACCTCTTTGATGGTTTTTTCGGTTTTTTTTACAATTCCTTGCGTAGTCTCGCCACTGGGATGTTTAGCTGCTCCCGATACTTCGCCACGGTTCTTCTCGCGATGTTGTATCCTTTCTTTTGCAACATGTTTTTCAATTTTTCATCAGAGTAAGGCTTGCGTTTGTTTTCATCGCCAATGATTTCGGTAAGTATTTTTTTCACTTCCAAAGTACTTACTTCATCACCGTCATTGGTTTGTAGTGATTCCGAGAAAAACTCTTTAAGCCTTTTTGTGCCAAATTCAGTCTGTACAAACTTACTGTTCGCTACCCTCGACACAGTAGAAATATCAAGCCCCGTGATATCGGCAATATCTTTCAATATCATCGGTCGCAGTTTCTTTGAATCGCCGGTCAAAAAATAGTCATATTGATATTGCATGATGGAATACATCGTCTTGTACATCGTCTGCTGGCGCTGGCGAATGGCGTCAATAAACCATTTTGCAGAGTCAATCTTTTGTTTGATGAACATAATTGCCTCTTTTTCCTGCCTGCTGGCTCTTCTTCCTTTATGGTTATCTTTAAAAGCCATCAGCATCTCGCGGTAATAATCATTGATACGCAAATCGGGCGCGTTTCTCGAATTGAGTGAAAGCTCCAGTTCGCCGTCGCAGTTTTCGATGATAAAATCGGGAACGATGTAATTCATCGAATTCCTCGAATTATTCGGATTAAAACCGCTAGCTGGTTTGGGGTTGAGTCTCAAGATCGCATCAATGGAAAGTTTGAGTTGGTGCTCTACAATACCGAGTTGGCGTTGCATTTTCGGGTAATGCTTCTTGGTAAACTCGTCAAAATATTCGGAAATGATTTTCCTGGCAATTTTATAGGTCAGAATTTCCTCGTCGTCCAGATTTTCCTCGTGCGTCAGTTTGTAGCGAATTTGCAAAAGAAGACATTCCTGCAAATCACGCGCACCAACGCCCGCCGGATCAAATCTTTGAATCTTATCCAAGAAGTAAAGAATTTCATCCTCGGTAGCATAAATATTTTGAGAAAACATCAAATCATCTATGATCGCGACCGGATCGCGGCGCAGATAGCCGTCGTCGTCTATGCTTCCGATAATTTGTTTGGCAATTTTCTCCTCCCGCTCATCTTTCAAATCCACCATGCCGAGTTGTTGCTCCAGATATTCGTGAAAAGTGCTTTCCACTGCGACGGGGTGAGATTTTTCCTCTTCGTCGGGGTTATAACCGTCGCCTCTTAGCTTGTAACTGGCCGGGTCGTCGTCCATAAACTCGGAAAGATATTCATCCAATTCGAAGTCATCCTCTTTAAGATATTCTTCATCACTCAACTCCAAATCCTCTCCTCCTTGTTCGCCTTCTTCTGCGGCCGGCGTTTCATTTTCCGCCATTTCATAAGGATCGTCGCGGTCTGCGCCCTCCTCAAGAGCCGGGTTTGCTTCCAATTCCTCTTTGATACGCTGTTCGAGGGTAGCCGTCGGTATTTGCAGCAGTTTCATCAACTGAATTTGCTGCGGCGACAGCTTCTGAATCATTTTTTGCGTTTGGGTCTGTCTAAGCATTATTTTCGAGTTCGGTTATCAAAAGTGTTTCATGGTAAAAAATGCGCGTGTAAATTTCTCAGATAATACAAATTTCCTTAAAGGCGTATTGTTCAATGCTTGTAGAAAAACCTCCCGTAGCAATGTAAAAATTGTTGCCGTTTTGGAGTATATCCAAAAATATGCCAAAAAATTATAATATGTTTTTAATAGGGGGGAAATAAAACCGGAAAGCCTTTGAAACGAAGTTTATTTCTTTAATTTGGCAACACAAATCTAATTAAAAAATATTTGACATGCCAGCCGCTTTTTGCCGGTTTCTATTCAAAATCTGGGGGTGGAAAGTAGAGAGTCCGTACCCTTATCAGGAGAAAAAAGTAGTCCTGATTGTAATCCCGCATACTTCCAACTGGGATTTTCCTCTGGGGCTTATTACGCGCTGCGCGCTTGAAATTAATTGCAAGTTTGTAGCTAAAGACAGTTTATTCAGATGGCCTTACGGATTTTTGTTTCGGTGGATGGGCGGCATTCCTGTGGATCGCTCAAGAAGCAACAATTTTGTAGAAAACGTAGCGGCACAAATCAAAGAAAGCAACGATTTGAGTATCGTGATGTCTCCCGAAGGTACCCGCAAGAAAGTAGATAAATTAAAATCAGGCTTTTATTTTATTGCTTTACAAGCCGGCGTGCCGATAGTGATGTGCAAATTTGACTGGAGCAAAAAAATGATCGGCTTTAGCGAGCCTTTCCATCCTACAGGCGATTTTGAAAAAGACCTCAAAAAAATTCTCGAATTTTTTAAAGATGCAAAAGGCTACCGCCCGGAGTTAGGCTATTTGTCCTGAGTGCTGGCCATTTTGTAGTATAAAACAGAACAATTTTCCCTGGTCAGAATTTTGCGCGCCGCGTCTCTGATGCCTTCAGCCGTCACCTGTTGATACCGCTCTCCCTCGGTGTTGATAAGATCAATATCTCCGATCAATTCATAAAATGCGAGGTTGATAGCCTTGTTCAACACGTTCATTTCCGAAAAAACAAGATTGCTTTCCACCTTATTTTTTATTTTTTGCAATTCCCGTTCGTCCAGCAGCTCCGTTTTTAAAATTTCAATTTCTTTCAAAATTGCTGCTTCTACTTCTTCCAACTGTTTGCCTTCCGCGGGTTTTGCTTCGATAATAAGCAGCCCCGGATCTATATTTCCCGTGATGTAACAATCAATCACAGACACCAACTGCTGCTCTTTCAGCAGTCTTCTGTAAAGTCGCGAGGATTGTCCGTTGCTCAAAACATCCGAAAGCAAATCTATCGTGTAGTAATTCTGGTCATCCCGGGCGGGCATGTGAAAAGCCATATAAATGGCGTCCATCGGCACTTTGCCGAATTTTGTGAGTTGCCGAAATGCAGTTTGCTCCGGCTCTTGCGACAAACTGCGGCGTGTGGGAACGCCCGCGGGGATATGCCCGAACCATTTTTCCACCAGCGCTTTGGTTTGCTCTAATTCTACATTACCTGCTATGACCAAAATAGCATTATTGGGCGCATAAAATTTTGAGTAAAAATGCTTTACATCTTCCAGATTGGCGTCTTCCACATGCTTTGGTACGCTGCCTATTGTGGGCCATTTATACGGATGCACCTGGTACGCCATCCCATTTAAATGATGCCACACATCGCCGTAAGGTTCATTCAGGCAGGTCTCTTTGAATTCTTCCACAACGACTTTTTGCTGTGTGGAAAGTGATTTTTGATTGATTTTCAGGCTCTTCATCCTGTCAGACTCCAGCCATAAGGCTATCTCAAGATTTTCGGCGGGCAGGATGTCGTAAAAATTGGTCAGGTCGCTGTTCGTAAAAGCATTGCAGTCGCCACCGGCGTTTTGCAATGGCTCGTCGAAATTGGGTGCAGCCACCGTGCCGCCAAACATGAGGTGCTCAAACAAATGCGCGAAACCGGTCTTTTCAGGCAATTCATCTTTAGCGCCGACATCATAAAGCACATTCACGGCTACCATCGGCGTACTTTTGTCTTCATGCACCAACACACGCAGACCGTTTTTCAATTCGAATTTTACAAATTTTATCAAGTCACTATTTTTAAGCCTGCAAAGTTGGTTTTCTTTTTTTAAAAAAATTCTTTTCAAAATTAAAAATATAGTGGTGGGCGGGCAGATTTTCAGAATTTGAAAAAAGAAAACCGGCAGTCTGGAACTTTTCAATCCAGAATTGCATTTTTGCAGTCGAATTTGTGCACTGACGAATCCGCTGATCAACGGATGAAATCCTCAAAAAGGATCTGCACTGATCATAAGTTGGCAGCATAGACTCACCTGAGGAATGCTGTATCCCGATGATTCGGGATTGGTTCCGGTGAAGCGTAGTAACCGGAACCAATTTTTTTATAAAAAAAATGCAGAGCGGAAAACCACCCTGCACTTCAAAGGCTTGAGGTAAACTAACTATGAACTAAACTTGGCAATCTCAAAAACTTAGGTTGAGGGGCAACTCGAATTGGGGGATTCAAAATTTCAATCGGTTTTTGAGAAGTTTCCTCGTCAGTACTATAATTCACCCCAGCTTTTCCCTTTCCGAAAATTTAGAAATAATATAACTGGAGTTTCGCCCTCTTTTGGGCGAAAGACAACAATTCGTGGAATTAAATCCAGCGTCGAAGCAAAACAGGGTTATGTTGCAGCCCGGAATCGGGAGCGAGATAAAATTTTTGATACTCTCTGATGTATGTTGGCTGAAAAATTACAGACATTTCCAATCGGTTAAAGGTTAAAAATTTTTGACCTTAGAACCGCTGCCGGAAGATTATCCTCCGGCAACACGGTTGCTAATTCTTGGAAATGCTCATGGGAAAGCGTCCGGCAAATACCAGACATAACTTGTTAATAGCGGGTCAACGTCAAAATGTTTGGTTATTTGAAATTGACTAAAAAACGAGGGCAAAATGTGCCGTTTGAAAACATTAAATATCAGGCGCTACCGAGATTGTGTGACGCCTAATTTTCCGATTTTGAGCAAAGAGTCTTGCGAGCAGATTTAAATATAAAATTTTCAATAATTTAAAAATTATTGTTTCCTAACCGTTTGATTCATAATTTTCTAAAAACACTTAATATTTTTTTTCTTACCTGAAATACCTATTATTATTACAAGTGTGACAATTAGTCCGGCAAAAAATTTTTAAAAAAGACGTCCTCAAAAAATATCTTTGATAAAAATCCAAAATCGAAATGGAGGATCACCATCAGAATCGCTGTCTGAACTGCCACTCCCCTATTCCTCCCACCGGAGTTTTCTGCCCTCAGTGCGGTCAAAAAAACGCAACCGGCAAGGTTTCCATAAAAGAGATGCTCATTGAGTTTTTGGATATGCTGTACAGTCTTGACAACCGGATTTTCAGGACGATTCGGTATATTTTTGTGCCGGGCAAGCTGACTAAAGAATATTTTGACGGCAAGCACAAAAAATACCTGCACCCTTTGCGCCTGTTTTTGCTGATGGGCTTATTGCATTTTGCAGCTATAAATTACAAGATCGCCGCCAGCCTTGACGACGCGCTCGGCTCTTTGAAAGATACACTGGCTGCCCGCGAATACCAATTTCAGACATTAAACAAAATTGACTCCATCGGACAGACTTTAAAGTCAGAACTTGCCGAACCGCAATGCGCCGGCGTAATAGATACGCTGCTAAATCAGAAAACACGTGCTTTTACTGACTTAGGGCAGGATGAGCTAAAAATCTCTACCTTGCTGAAGGATAAAAACGGAGATAATATCAAACTTAAAGAATCG
>CALMIT010000067.1 GCA_937864255.1 uncultured Saprospiraceae bacterium | reverse complement strand
GTAACTGACGGCAACGGCTGTGGTACTGTGCCTGTAACGGCAAATATGGTGGAATGTGAATGTGAAACGGATGCGGGCACTTTACAAACGGGTACGTTGAGCGCTTGTGTGGACGGCACGGTGACGGCATTTCACAATGGTAATGAATTTTTGGACGTAAATGACACCCTGGTTTTTGTACTTCACAACGGAACTGTTTCGAGTCTCGGAACTATCCTGGCGATGAATAATACGCGGGTATTCGGTTTTGATCCGGCTACCATGCAAACAGGCGTCATTTATTATATCAGCGCCGTGGCGGGAAATGCTGACCCGGCAAACGGCGTAAACTTTGCAGACCCCTGTCTGTCGGTATCTCCGGGTGTGCCTGTTATTTTCAACCCATTACCTACGGTTACTATCGCCGGCACAGCGACGATTTGCCAGGGCGATTCTACTACGCTAACTTTCACCCTTACCGGACAGGCGCCTTTCGTGGTCACGCTTACAGACGGCACAACTTTGAATATTCCTTCAAATACTTTCAATCGAAGGGTTTCGCCGTCACAGACTACTACTTACCAATTGGCAAGCGTGCGTGATAATCGCTGTTCCAACACCGCCACCGGGGCAGTGACTGTAACTGTAAATACAACTCCGTCGGCTACGGTAAGACCTTTTGCCGAAGTTTGTAATACAAATTCAAACGGCGACCCGACTACGCTGGATTTCAGTACGTTCATCACCGCGGGCGACCTCACAGGTCAGTGGACAGATATAAACAATTCGGGTGCGCAGGGTACTTTCCCGACGCTGGATTTTAGCGGCATTACCCCGGGACAATACAGATTCAGATACACCACCGGCGCTGCACAACCGCCTTGCCAGAATGTTTCTTACGAAATAGTCGTCACGGTAAGAGACTGCGCATGCCCCAGTGTGGCAACAGCTCCCGCCGGCCCGTTTTGTAATGACAATGCCGTGCTGGATTTACAATCCATCACGATTACTGCGGAAGCCGGAAGTTGGCGCCGGGTTTCTCCCCCCCGGGGAAATAATCCGGGTACGCTGAGCGGAAATATTTTCACTGCTACCGGCAGAGACGCCGGCGATTATATTTTGGAATTTGTTTTACAACAAAACCCGCCTGCGGGATGCCCGACGAGTTCTGCGCAAACGATTACCGTGTCGGCAGCCGTGTCGGCAGGTAATGCCGCCGCACCGCTGGTGCTTTGCAATGACGGCTCATCCGTCAACCTGAATAATCAGCTTAGCGGTCAAACGACCGGCGGCACATGGCGCGAAACTTCCCTCACACCCAGCGGTACATTTAATACTGCTGCCGGGGTGCTGAATCTTCAAAACATTGCGCAGGGTACTTACACTTTTGAATACTCGGTGACAACAACTCCGCCTTGTACGAATGATTCGGAAACAGTCTCCGTCACCATCGCCAATCCGGTTAATGCCGGTAATGTCATTACCAATCCCGCTTTGTGCAGCGAGGTGGATTCTGTTTTCAACTTGAATAATTTAATTACCGGACAAGACGCAGGCGGCGTTTGGACAGAGGTGAGTACACAGCCTTCTGCTTCCGGCGCTTTCGACGCGCAGGCTGCAACTTTCAACACCCGCGCGCAAGCCCCCGGCACCTACCGCTTCAGGTACAGGCTGGATGCTGCTGATCCGTGTGCGGACGATGAAACGGTAGTCGCCGTCACCATACATCCGCTGCCGGTAGCCGATGCCGGGGCTGATGCTTCTCTGACCTGCGATACGCGCAGCGCCACACTGGGCGGAACGGGATCAAGTACAGGCGCCAATATCGCCTACAACTGGAGCGGCGGGCTGGTTTCTGACCCATCGGTTTTGTATCCCGAAGTGCGCGAAGGCGGCACTTTCATACTCACGGTCAT
>CALMIT010000066.1 GCA_937864255.1 uncultured Saprospiraceae bacterium | reverse complement strand
CGAAAGTAAAAAGGCAATCTGCTTACCCTATTTTTTTTAAAGGAGATGATACAAGAATTCCGCATTTAGAAAGCCTTATGAATAAACATAACAATGGTGAATTAATGACAGAAAAAGAAGTAGAATATTTTTGTAATTCATTATATAGAGAAATAAAACACAATTATAAAATATGTGATGACTATCGTTTCTATGAGCTTTATCTTGATCACGTTGCACTAAAACATAATATTCCATTTTCGGAAGACTATAGAGAGTTTACCATGAATAGGCATTATAATAGAGAAGCTAATCAAAGACGAGAAATAGCGTTAGACGAATTTTATGAAACTTGGAAAAGGAAGATTTATGCCCAAGAACAGACTAATGATCAGGTTTACATGGAAATTAGAAAAGAAACGAAGGAAATGATCAAAAAAATGAGGGAAAATCATGAAGCTCGAGGTTTTTCAGAAGAAGATATTTACGAAAGTGAAAGAGAAATTATTTGGCGTTCAAAAGCGGTTTATGTAAAGGCAAATAAAATCATTAAAGATATTGGAAGAAGCATATATTCACTTACGTTTTGTGGTAATGAACTCCATATTGATGTATTTTCTTTAATTCATATTCTTTTTAGGCATTATGCGGAATTAACAAAACCACACAATGATAATAAGTCGCATTTTTCAGAAATACCACCAGAGCTTTTAATGGAATCACTTTATAATATTTTATTAAAAATTGAAAAAAGTGGACATTTAAAAACTGACGACATGCCAGTTGATATCTTCTTTGAATATTATAGACAACTTTACAGAATATATTTTAAAAAAGTAAAAAAATCGGAAAAAAACAGAGGACTATATGAAATTTATCGGGTAAATACATGGTATCCGGTAGAAGCAGAGAAAGATATTAAAGATGCTGAAAACCTAACTGCTAAAAAAGTTGGGAAATGGTTAGACGTTTGGATTTAAGAAAACATAATTGATATAAACTGTTCTGTATTTACATTATTTATCTTTCTTACCTACCCACATTAAACGACAGCCCGACAAAATAGCCAAGTTCGTAAGGTTGGTGGAGGGGAATAAATTCGGACTCACCGTCGAAATAATCGCCCGCTTTGTAGCCGGCGGACAGTCTTTGCACCTTGCCGCCCATCAGCCCGAGATTCAGTACGAAGCGCTCCGAGCTGCCGAAAAAGAAGCTCGGCCCCACAAAAAAATTGATGGATTGAAAACCCAATTCGCCTCCGACCGGAACGCCGACGCCCAGCGAACCGCCGACAGTGAAAGGCTTGCGCCCCTGCTGGTAAAAATGTAAAAATGAAGTAACCATAGGCGTGAAGCGGTCTTCCTTTTGTGCCAGAATGGCGGAGTCGCGCACGTAAAACGACTCCGGCGCTTTAAAAAACTGTCCGAAGCTGATGCCGATGCTGGCATTCATTTTAAGCCCGCCGTACACGGGCACTTTGATGGGCGAGAGTTTGATTTCCTCTTTTGCCCCCGAGCTTTGCGCCTCTTGTTTGAGTGCGAAGGTCAAGTCAAAAATCACCAAATCCTCTTCGCCTTCGGCGTGGTAAACGGTTTTAAAATCATTCGCCCGGATTGCCTGGAATTCATAAAAAATATCGAGGATTTCCTGCGGATTTTTGGCTTTTGCAACTTCCATCAGGTCGTCCAGTTTTTGGTTCGTCAGGCTGGATTTGTTCAAAACGGTGGAGGAAGTTAGAAAGGTTTTTTCCATTTCAAAATACAAATTGACCAGTTCGGGATTGCTCGGGGCGAGGTTGACCAGTTCGGAATTTACCTGCCGCAATTGCGCCAGTTCCAATTCGTAATCATCTGTGGTTTTGCTGTGAACGGACTGAATATCAGTCAGTTGTGTCACGCCGTCGTTGGCGCGCAGCACCTGGTCCACGCTGACGTCGGGATTATTATAAATTTCAAGTCCGTTTTCAATAATGTCGAGCGCGTAGGTTTTGATTTTTTGAGGAGGCAAATGAGGATTCATTTTCAGTTTTTCAATTTCCTGCAAAGCAATCGCCTGAAATTGTTCTTTTTTCTCAAAAGCGCCTATCTGCTGCCCGGTCTGTTGAAACTTGTCTTCGAGATTGTGGATTTTATTCAGCTTTGTTTCTGCTTCCTGTTTCAAATACCAAATTCTCATTTCTGTTTCCGACCTGCCGGCCGGCAATGCTTCCGTCTCAATAAAATCTATCACTCCATCTGCATCTGCATCACTCGGCACAGGCAATAAATTAGTCAGCCCGGCGCCCTCCAAAATCTTTCCCCACGCATTGTCTGTCGTACCAAATTTCAATTTTTCATGCGTTTCCCGGATGTCAACGTCGTAGAGATAATTGTTGTAATTGGTCACGGAGAGTTCGATTGTGCCGCCCTTTTTTACGCAGGGTTTTGACAATTGATCGTCGCCGTCATAATAATTAATCGCGCCCGATTGGGCGTCGTAAACGATTTTTAAATTTTGAGCGAATGAAAAAGCGGGAAGCAAACAAAAAAAGAGTAACAGGGTAGTAGTGTAAGTGTAGTTCATTTCAAGGGCTGTTTTGATAAAACAAATTTTTCCAAAGATGGAAAAAAGCCCGGAAAGTAAGCGAATAAAACCGGTGATTTTGAGTGCCCGGATTGAAATGTTTTTACAAAAAATGCCTGCCGGATATTCAAAACCCGGCAGGCATTTTTTCAGCTTCTTTTTTATTTTAAAAATACTTGAAACTCTGTCCGTGCTTGATGTTGAGCAGGGTTTCGTAAATGAGGCGAATCAGGCTGTTGACGTCGTCTTTGTGCGCCATTTCCACGGTGGTGTGCATGTAGCGCAGCGGCAGTGAAATCAATGCCGACGGCACGCCGCCGTTTGAATAAGCGAAAGCGTCGGTATCAGTGCCGGTGGAGCGGGAAGCCGCTTCGTATTGCACGGGAATGCCTTTAGACTCCGCGGTGTCCAGAATGATTTGTTTTAAAATATTGTGTACTGCTGGGCCGGTTGTTACGGTCGGACCTTTGCCGCATTTTACGTCGCCTTCTATTTTGGCAGTGACCAGCGGAGTGGAAGTATCGTGCGTCACGTCGGTCACAATCGCCACGTTGGGTTTGATGGTATTGGCGATCATTTCAGCGCCCCGCAGCCCGATTTCTTCCTGCACCGAATTGACGATGTAAAGCGTGTAAGGCAGTTTGACTTTGTTTTCATGGAGTAGCCGCGCTACTTCGGCGATGCAGAAGCCGCCCATACGATTGTCCAGAGCGCGACCGACATAGTAACGGTCGTTGAGTACGATCATTTCATCTTCGTAAGTAATCACACAGCCCACGTGAACGCCCATTTTCAAAACTTCCTCTTTGTCTTTGGCGCCGATGTCCACAAAAATATTTTCAGGAGTGGGTTTGAGATCGGTGGCGTCTTTGCCTTTGCGCGTATGAATGGCAGGCCAGCCGAAAACGCCTTTAACGATGCCGTTTTTGGTATGAATGTTCACTCTTTTGGCGGGCGCGATGAGGTGGTCGGAGCCGCCGTTTCTAATCACGCTGATAAAGCCGTCTTCGGAGATATAATTGACAAACCAGGAAATTTCGTCGGCATGACCTTCGATTACCACTTTATAATCCGAACCGGGATTGATGACGCCGTACAGCGTGCCATAATTATCCAGTTGCCAATCTTGTATGTACGGTTTGATGTATTCCAACCAAAGTTTTTGACCGGCGGATTCAAAGCCGGTGGGCGAAGCATTATTCAGGTATTTTCTGAGAAATTCTTCAGATTTTTTGTTGACGACAGCGGGGACGGTTTTTTGGGCTTCGGTTTCTTTCTTAGATTTTGCCATAATCCAGTAGTTACAGAGTGTTCAATTTTTGATGCTTCAGCGAATGAATTCTTCCTTTTTCCAGCTTTGCGGATTTTTTCTCCAGGATTGTAAAAGTTCCACTTCGGCTTGGTTGATATAGTTGCTTTCCAATGCTGCGGTGATGAGGGCGGAGTAATTTGAAAGCGTGAGCATCGGACAGTCCGCGTTTTTGAAAGCAGACTCGGCTTCTTCAAATTGATATGAAAAAATAGCCAGTACTCCGACCACTTCGCACCCGTTTTCCCGAATTGCTTCCACGGCTTTCAAACTGCTGCCTCCGGTAGATATTAAATCTTCCACTACGAGCACTTTTTTGCCTGGTTGCAATTCGCCTTCTATTAAATTTTGTCTGCCGTGTTCTTTGGCTTTTGCTCTCACATACACGAAAGGTTTTTGCAGTGCGTCTGCCAATAAAGCGCCCATCGGAATGCCCGCGGTCGCCACGCCGGCCACCACGTCGAAATCTGCGAAAGCGGCAGATTTTTCAACAAAAGCATTTTTGACGGTATTGCGGATGGCAGGGTAGGAGAGCAGCACACGATTGTCGCAATAAATGGGCGACAAAATGCCGGAAGCCCAAGTGAAAGGTTTTTGGGGACTTAACTTTATTGCCTTTATTTGCAACAATAACTCGGCTACCTGCTTGTCAATATTTTCTGCCATTTTTAACTTGAATTCAAAAAAACGGGGGCAAATGTACAAAATCTATATAAATGAGACACCCGTTTATTTAATAGAATCTGAGCGGTTGGATAAACTTGAAAAGGCGGGTGAAAATCGGCTGGTGCTGCCTTATTCCGGCAATAAAAAACAAATTCTGCAACTGGCGGATATGCTCGAAAAATCAGTTCGCTACGACGAGGTCGTCTTGCATTATTCCGATTTGCAAGCCTTATTCGATGATTTTTGTTCAAAATATAAAATCATACAGGCGGCAGGCGGAATCGTGCGCAACGGCGCGGGCAAAATTCTGATGATTTACCGGCGCGGCTGGTGGGATTTGCCGAAAGGCAAAATAGACCCGGGGGAGACAGTAGAAGCGGCGGCCGTGCGGGAGGTGGAAGAAGAAACGGGCGTGCGCGTGAAACTTCCGATCAAAAAAACGGGCGAAACCTGGCACACTTACCGCGAAAAAAAGCACCGGGTTTTGAAGCAGGTTTTTTGGTTTGAAATGGAGGCGGAAAATGAAAATCTGAAGCTGCAAAGTGAAGAAGATATCGAATCCGGCGGCTGGTTTGATTTGGCAACGGTGCTGCATTCAAACTGGAAAATGTACGCCAGCATAAAGGAAATTTTGTGGCGCTACAGCGAAAAATGAGCTATTCGACGAACGCAGATAATTTTTTTTATTTCGGTCAAAAGTATTTTCGCGGATTTTATTGCTATTTTTTAATTGATTCCAAGTTTTAAATTTCGAGAAAGTAAAATTTTTAAAAATTCAGATTTTTTACAAGAATCAGGCTATTTCAATAAACTAAATTTTATTCTACTTTTGCGACCTGATAAGAAATTTGGTATTTATCCCTTTTTTGAAAATTTAATTGAATGAAACGGTTTTTAATCCTTTCGTCTTTTCTCGCACTTTTTTTACTCCCTTCATTTTTGTCCGCCCAAACTTCCGTCAAAAACTCTTTCGAGGGGCTGGCTGTCATCGAAAAAAGTTTGCTCAATATTGAAAATCAAAACTGGGTGTATCACGCCGAAGACGGGAGCAATCTTTTGTACATTGACTTTGATAAAATCAATATGAACCTCAATCAGGTTTTTGTAAAAAATGAAAGCGGGGTGGTTATGTATCAGGATGAAGTTTGGGATCTGCCGGTGGACGCGATTTACGAGATAGACCTCGCGCAGTTTCCGAAAGGCGCTTATGTCATCGAGGTGAATGCTTTTACAAAAACGTTTAAAAAGGAAGTGAGTACTAACTGATTATTCGGGCGATTTTAATTCTTTCCCTTTGCCCTTCAGCCAGTTTCGGATGCTTTCCACCATTTGATCTACTGCATAGTTTTTCTCTGAAAACGAATAAGTTTTTCCATTTCCGGTGATAAGGATGAGCCTTTTGGAAGCTCCGGTCACGTATTGGGGCGTCAGCACGGATTTATGCTGATCCACAAAAATCATCGCATTTTCAATTTCCGCGGAAGCAAACTCGCCGTAAGGCGTCGTCAGGTGATCGTCATATATTTTCACCGCTCCGATGCGTTCGCCCGATGTCCAGCCAAAAATTGCCATTCCTCCGGCGATGATGAGTACAAAAAAAGCGAGCATGGACAAAATCTGGCGCATATTGCGCTCCAGCTTGTGCGTGCGTAGTAGGTAAATGAGCGCAAAAGCTGACAACCCGCCTACCAAAATGGAAAGACTTGAAGAAGCAAAAAGCGGAGAGCGAAGTGGTTCGAAAACAGCGATGACTTGTTCCATACACAGTGTGTTTTTATCAAATTCGAATGAAATTTATCACATTTTGTAAAAAGAATGAAAATAAATTTTGAAACCTTCGTATTCACTTGTCGCGCCGATAGTGCGCGCGTTTTTTTCATCACGAGTCAAAAATAATGTTCAAAATGAAAAAATGCTTCCTTTTGCCGTCCCTGATTTTAGTTTGCATTTGTTGCCATTCTGTTTTTGGTCAATACCAGTTTACCAACGACATCAAACTGAATTGCACTTCGGTGAAAAGCCAGGATCAGACCGGCACCTGCTGGAGTTTTTCCACCAGTTCTTTTTTGGAATCCGAACTGATGCGCATGGGCAAAGGCGAGTATGATCTTTCCGAAATGTTTATCGTACGCAACATTTATATGGATAAAGCGCGCAATTATTTGCTGCGGCAGGGTAAGGCGAATTTTTCGCAAGGCAGCCTGGCACATGACGTTATCAGAGCTTTTTCGATGTTCGGGGTTGTACCTGAGTCTGTTTTTGCCGGCAAGGCAGCAGAAGCCAAACACGATCACGGTGAAATGGAGGTGGGATTGAAGGGTTTTTTGGACGGAATTTTGACACAGAAAAAAATAAGTCCGAAATGGAAGCCGGCAGTATCTGCTATTTTGGACGCCTATTTTGGCGCCGTGCCGGAAAGTTTTCAGGTGGGTTCAAAAAAATTCACGGCAGAATCTTTTGCCGCATCTTTTCAAATCAATCCTGACGATTATGTGAGCATCACCTCGTTTACGCATCATCCGTTTTATGAAAAATTCATCCTCGAAATCCCGGATAATTATTCAAACGGCAGTTTTTACAATGTTCCGTTGGACGAACTGGAGCGCATCGTGGATAATGCGTTGAAAAAAGGTTACTCAATCAGTTGGGACGGCGACGTGAGTGAAAAAGGTTTTTCTGCCAAAAACGGTGTGGCCATTATGCCCGCCGCGCCCGAAAGAGAAGACCTTTTTCAAAAACCGGGGAAGGAAATAAATGTTACTCAGGATAACCGGCAGGAAGCATTTGAAAGTCTGCTGACTACCGACGACCACCTGATGCACCTGGTGGGTACGGCGCGTGATCAGGCAGGCAATAAATATTACCTGATTAAAAACAGTTGGGGCGAGGTGAGCGATTATAAAGGTTTTCTTTACATGAGTGCGGCATATTTTCGAATGAAAACCATTTCGGTGCTGGTGCATAAAAATGCGATCCCCGAAGACCTAAGCAAAAAAATGGGCGTTTAAGCGCAAAAAAATTAAAAACTTAAAGTATGAAAGTGATAAAAAAATGGATGGCAGTAGCGGCGGTTTTGATTTTCTCGATGAGTTTTACGACGCCGAGTATGAAAAT
>CALMIT010000065.1 GCA_937864255.1 uncultured Saprospiraceae bacterium | reverse complement strand
GCGGCGACGAGGCCGATCGCGTCAGCCTGCTCGAAAAACTCTTTTACGTTGATCTCATTGCATTCTATTTTGGCGCTGAGCCAGGGCTGGGTTTCGAAAACCAACTTTCCATCCAATTCAAAATATCCCTCCATGCCTTTTGCTTCGCCTTTGATAATCAGCCGATTATTTTCAAAAACAAATTTTCCTTTAAAATCCTGCCCTTCTATTTTGTTGTAATTGAATGCATCCACATTCGCCTCGAAAGTGCCGTTGAGCAGGTTGGTGAACCGCTCCCGGTTTTGCGACTGCGCTATTTGCAACGAGTCATATTTTTCGGTCGTGACTTCATTTTTCTTTTCCTCATCTACCTCGGTGGGCGCCACCAGCCTGTCCAGATCCATTTTGGGTGATTTTAGCGAGGACTCAAATTTCAATTCCGCTTTTTTTGTATTCAGCGAATCGGCGAACAAGACGGGCAGCAGATTTTCAAATTTTCCGTCAAGGTATATCTCGGTGCCAGCGCCTTCCAGTTTCAGTCCGGTGATAGTCAAAAGGTTGTCGTCCAAAATCAGTTTCCCCCGGTCAAAAAGCAATTTTTCATCGTGCACTTTTAGTTCGGCGTCATCCAGGGTCACTTCCCCCCGTGCTTTTACTTTGCGGATGTTGTAAATACTGCGCATATCTTCATAGCGTCCGTTCACGCTCAGGTTTTTAAATTCGATTTCGCCGCCGCCGCTTTTAATGGAAGGATTGTCAAAAAGCCCGTAAATAGCGGCGAGCGGGAGTGCTCCGTCAAAATGAAAATCTATTTTAGGGTCGTCGAGGTTTTCAATTTTCAATTTCAATTCCAAAAGTTCCTGGTTGAAATAACCTTTGAAATCCGCCATATTAAAAACTGCGTCGGCATTATTTTTCGAACTACCGTTGGAAAACACCGCGCTGAAGCTCACGTCTTTCAAATCATTATTCAGTCTCGGGCTCACGATGCGCCCGTCTTTCATTTTTATCTGCGCTTTGATGGCGGGTTTTTCGCGCTCATTCAGCCTGCCTTTTACGCTGGCATTAAATAAAAACTGCCCCTTGCCGGAAAAATCGGATAATGCCGAAAGGTATTTTTCAGGGAGCAGTTGGATCACCGACTCAATGTTGCCTTCTTTACATTCGATAGTCAAGTCGTAGTCGGTTCCTTCTTTTTGTGTGTCAATAAACCCGTCCACCTCAAACACATTTTTTTCTATTGAAATGTCGAGTTTTTCAAAATCATAAAAACCTTTTTCAAGATTGATATACAAGCGGGCAAGGTAGGCTACGTCTTTGCCGACCAGGTAGCGCGTGCCGCTCAAATCCACAAACTCGGATTTTAATTTTGCCGCGTTTTCCAGTTCAAATTCTTTGGCTGAAAATTGTCCCGAAAAAACGGCGTTTTCCACCAAAACCGAGGCTTCCTGTCGGGTCTGTTCGTTGGTGTAAAGTAGTTCGACTTTTTTCAAAACAGCTTCGCGGAGGTCTATATTCAGTTCGTTTTCATCTTCCTTTTTTTTCGAAGGTTTTAAAATGTCGTAGTTGCCTTTTCCCTTTTTGTCAAAATGAATAAACAGTGCGCCGTTTTCAATCACTACTTTTTTAATCTGTTTTTGAGTTTTGAAAAGGCTGAAAAGTCCGAGCCGGAAAGAAACTTTATCCGCCTCGAGCAGTCCGCCTTTGCGCGTGTCAAGCACTTTTACATCAATCAAATCGGCGGCTACGTCAGGAAAACTGCGCAGAATGGAAAGTTTAAAATCTTTGACTTTTAGTCCGGTGCTGAGTTGGCTGTTGACTTCATTGATGACTTTTTTGCCGATTTCTTTTTCAAAAAAACCGGTGATAATGACTGCCGTCAACAAAAAGACAAGCACCAGAATCCCAAACCCTGTCAGTATTTTTTTTAGCAACTTCGGCATTTTCTGAAACCTCAAAAATTATAGTTACAGGCATAAAGGTAAGGCGAAAGCGGGAAGTATTTTAATTTGAAAATTTAACTGGTTTTGCAAAAAAAGGAAGTGGCGGGTGCTGTTTTCATCGCAAAAAAAATTGCCGCCTGTCTGGTTATTTTGGACAAGCGGCAATTTTAAAAAGTTCTTTTTTATAATATTTTACGAACGCACAAACTGGCGCGTCCACACTTTTTGCTCGTGTACGACTTTTATAAAATACATGCCCGAGGGCAAGTTTTCCACGTCTATTTTTTCAATCTGCCGCCCCGAATGACTTTTGAAAGTCTGGCGTTTTAAAACCTTTCCATTTATGTCTGTAATCGCCAATTCAAAATCGTCATTACCAAAGCCGTCCAATTCTACTTGTATGAAATCGCTGGCGGGGTTGGGGTAAATACTGAAAAGCTGTAAATCGCTCAAATCATTCACCGATACTGCCTGCGGAATCACAAAGTCGAAGCGGATAAAGCGACCAAATTCGCGCTGTAATGTTCTGATCGAAATACCCGAACCATTTGGCAAAATCCGGTTGAAACGCGCGTAACCTGCGCCGCGTGCCGGCCCCACTTGCTCCCAATACCAATAATAAAGACCGTCGTCGCCACTGTCGTCCAGTTCAAGCGTGTAACAGCCGCGACCCAGCATGAGTTCGTCTTTGTAGTTGGTGTTAGCTTGCAGATTGCTTCTTTCAAAAATGACTGCTCCGGTCATGTCTTTGATCCGGTAAGAAGTTTCGAGGGGACGCGTATTGGTGCGCAATTCAAACTGCACCGGGAAGGTGAATTCTTGCGGGCGCTCAAAGACGGATTTGGCAAAGTTGTTTTTGTCATACTCATCGCTGCCGTTGTTCGGATTGCTGATGCGTACCTCAAAAGAATTTGTACCCGTTTCCCAAAAACTCAGAAAATCCAGCGGAAGCTCTACATCCGCCGTTTGCAAAAAT
>CALMIT010000064.1 GCA_937864255.1 uncultured Saprospiraceae bacterium | reverse complement strand
TGAGTCTTATATCCGCGATTTTAAATGGTCTGAGGAAGTTTTTTATCTGCAACTCATTGTGAGTACGAATGAATTTACCAGCCAGCTTTTTGAACAAAAAGAACTGGATGCGCCTCGCCTGGTGCGCGGCGGCGCAAAAAAGAAAGGTCTGGACGAGGAAGAATTGGCGCCCATCGCCGAGGTGGATTGGCGAACGAAATTGATGACAATTCATCTCAAAAATCCTGATTTGGGCTGACCAGCTTTTCTTATTTTTTTAAAATTCAAAATCAAGACTATGTCATTTTTTCGCTTTATATGTCCGACCGAAAATCTGGTTGACGAACTCAGACGCACTTTCAATGCGACGCCGCTGAACGTGCCGGATGCAGAAACGCAGCCGCTCAAAATCGTAGCCCACCGCGGCAAAAAAAGCACGCTTTGGGGACCATTGGAAGACCTTTTTGCCGGTAGTGCCGCCCCGATTGATTTGAAGCCTGTCAGGTCGGAAGCCGCAGATGTACGAATCAACCGAACCGGCAGTTTTAATACGGATTTTGGTTTCAAATTGCTGGAGGGGTTGCTGGGAGGTTTTAAAGTGGACATCAATCCGTTGAAAGTAGCGCTGAAAGATGTTTTGGAAATTTCCATTGCTTTTGAAAACGTGCGTAAAAAATCAGTCGCAATCACCACGCTGGGCAACGCGCTGATTGCCAAACGCATCAATATGCAAAATCCGGCCATTCATATTTTTACACGCCGCGATCAGCCCTTCGGTATGTATCTGATTAGCAGCGTTTTGGAAAGCAACAAGTTTTCGATAATTCTGGAAAAAAAACGAACCGATCTATTGGAGGTTGAAGCCCCCGTGCTTTCAAAACTGAGCGATGCGGGACTAAAAATGGATGAAAACAAAGAACACAAACAATCCGTGACCTTCGAAGGAAAACAACCGCTCACCTTTGCATTTTCCTGTATTGAACTGGCGCTCGGCACGGACGGCAGCCTCCAATTCGGCGAATCAAAATTACTGCCCCGCCAGGCAACCAAGACAATGAGAGGCGGCAATAGCGAACCAGCTCCACCGCCAGAAATCGAAACGTCGCTCGTACAACAGGGAGCGCCAGCGCTGCTGGGGTGGGATACTGATTTGGTATAAAAAAGAAAAGCCGGGAAAAATTTCCCGGCTTTTCTTTTTTAAATAGGAATGAGATTATTCATCCCACCATACCGGTTTCAGAATATCTGAAACGACCTGAACGCTCGTATTGTAGAGACGTTCATTTTGCGGAGTCGGCAATCTTCTTGGAATACCGTTAACTATTCCATTCGGATTTGGCGAAAGACTTGGAATACCTGTTCTTCTCCAATCATTGTACACTTCGAATTGAGTAAACATTGCCACATATTTATGTGTCATTATTTTTTCAAGTGTAATTGATTGTGCAGTTTCGGATGCCTGAGCCGCAATATAAGCGGGATCTGCATCGCTTCCGGTCACCAGAAGGATATGCGCTTTAATTGCATCGTTATGTGCATTAGCAGCTCTCTCTAATGCCTGTGTTCTGAATGCGGCCTCTGCTTCAATAAATTTCGCTTCTACATACGTGACGAGCGGTGCGGGTGAATCAGGAGAAGCAAAGTAGTCGCCTACATCCGACGCATTGGTATTAGGAGCGCCGAGCGGAGAGCCTGAAATTCCTCCATTTTTATCAATTGCAGCATAAGCAGACAAACGCGGATCATTGATTTGTTTCAAAAATTCCACAAAGCCTTCAGCCATTTTGATATAATCGCCTCTGGTCTGTTGAAAAGCATACCATTGATTTAGCGTGTTTCCGGCTCCTGTGAAAAGCGCGTTCGCATCAAAATCAGAACCAGCCATACCTGCATTGTATGCGTTTTGTACGAAAGTCAAAGCGTCGGCAGAGGATTTGTTTACATCTCTTTTGGTAAGATGGATAGCATATCTGGCTTTCAAAACCCAAGCCATCGCCGTCCATTTTGCAATATCTCCACCAAAAATCAAATCGTCAGTACCGGGTACAATCGCATTCTGATCAGCACTTTTACCAAAGTCAGTAATGGCATTAGACAATAAGGTCTGAATATTATCATAAATGGATTGCTGTGAATCAAAAGCAGGATTATAAGAGCTTTCGCCTTGTTGCCCCTGTAAAGCTTGACTGTTAGGTGCATCGCCCCAAAAATCAGTCGTCAATCCAAGAGTCATTG
>CALMIT010000063.1 GCA_937864255.1 uncultured Saprospiraceae bacterium | reverse complement strand
TCGAGTATGCACTCGTCAACGACGAGTGAGCCGTAAATGACATAAGGTTTTGGGCCGTCCCAGGTGATTAGAGGGGCGGTACAGGGCGACCAGAATCCGCCTTTTCCGAAACGGCTCGGAAAATAATTGGCGTTTTGCCCCCAGGCTTCTATCAGCACGTTTTGCGTCACGCCATTGGTTTCAAAAACGATTTCATCCTGGATGATAAAAGGGCTGACGGAAACGGGAAGGTCGGGATTGATGGTCACCTCGGCAAAAAGATAAATACTGTCGCGGGCATTGATTTCGATATTTTCAAAAACCGGCCCCGGCAGTCCGTCCACGTTCATTCTGAAAATCAGTCCTTTGTTTCCTTTAAACGAAATTTTGGAAATGCGAATGGGGCGGGTGTTTCGGTTGTAAATTTTCATGCTGCGCGTTGCCGAACCGATTTGGGTAAAAACCGTGTCAAAACGCAGCGTGTCTGTGGAAAACTCGATCAGATCCGAGGGATCTGTCGTAAAATCGTCCTCTTCATAGCAGGAATGAAGCCCGGTCATCAACATTGCCGAAAGGCAGATAAAAAATAAACCTGTATAAAATTTCATATTTCTAATTTTCAGGATTGGGGCAAAAGTACCAAAATCACGCCGCCTTTCGCCGGGTTTTTCGAAGTGCGGCCGAAAGATTTTCCAAAAACGGCGATATGCGTAAAATCACCCTTTGTTTTGAAGTCGTTAACAAACAAAAACAAAACCGTATGGATAACTTTGCCGACCACGCGACCAATCTCATTTTTTTCGAAATAAATATTTCTTATCATGAAAAAGTTACCCATTCTTTTTTTCGCTCTTCTTGCGCTTGCCCAACTGACTTTTGCGCAGAGCGAAGGACAATTTTCATTGCCCAAACTTCCGTACGAATACAATGCGCTTGAGCCTTACATTGACGCCCAAACTATGGAAATTCATTATTCAAGACACCACGCGGGGTATGTCAACAACCTGAATAAAGCGCTCAAGGGAACGAAATTTGAAAATCGCAGCATCGAAGAAATTATGCTGTATTCCGAAAGAGCCGGCGACGCCATTCGCAACAATGCCGGCGGTCATTACAACCACAGTCTTTTTTGGAACATTTTGTCGAAAGACAGCAATTATGAGCCGAATTCGGAAATCGGAAAATCCATCACAAAAGAATTTGGCAGCCTTGATAGTCTGAAAAAATTATTGAACTCCGCGGCTGCCACGCGTTTTGGTTCGGGCTGGGTCTGGTTATATCTGACTACTGACAAAAAACTCGCCGTCGGCTCTTCACCCAACCAGGATAACCCGATCATGGGCGGCTCGCCGATTCGCGGCTTGCCGATTTTGGGTATTGACGTTTGGGAGCACGCTTATTATTTGAAATATCAAAACAAACGCGGCGATTACCTCGCAGCAATCTGGAATGTCATCAACTGGAAAACGGTCAACGATAACTATAAAGCAGCCCTGACCAACCCGTTTTTAAAAACCATCGAAAAGGATGCCTGGACGGAGTTGAAGGAGTTTCATAAAGTGATGGCGCAGACTTTTCATCCCGCCGAGGAGGGAAATTTGCAACCCATAAAAACGCGTTCCGGCGAAATGCTGGCTAAAGCCAAAATGCTGCAAGCCGGCAAAATACCCGCCTCTTTTGATACGCCGCAGATCAAAAAAGCGCTGAGCGATCTCGTGACGGGTTCGGAGAGTCTCGATAAACTGGTGATGAAAAAGAAAAAGGACGCGGCGATAGCGGCAAGCCTCACCAAATTGCACGATACTTTTCACATCATACAAGGACTTTGCAACGAATAAGCCGACAGGCGGAAAAATTTTATGCAGCTTTTTTTTGGAAAAAGGACGCCGGGAAATCTCGTTTTGCTGGATGAAGAAGAATCCAGGCATTGCGCGCAGGTGCTGCGCAAGCGACTTGGCGACGTGCTGCTGGTTGTGGACGGCGATGGCAATCTGCTGGAAGGTCCCATTTTGGAAATTGGCAAAAAGCAGGTGACGATTTCGGTGCAAAAAATCACGCCGGAGTTTGGTAAAAGAGCGCGCCATCTGCACGTTGCCATCGCTCCCACCAAAAATATGGAGCGCCTTGAGTGGTTTTTCGAAAAAGCTGCCGAGACGGGTATTGACGAAATCACGCTCCTGCTTTGCGAACATTCGGAAAGAACCAAAATCAGACTGGACAGACTTCAAAAAACAAAAATGTCGGCGATGAAACAGTCACTCACCGCTTATCTGCCCCGCCTAAACGACCTGACAAAGTTTGAGGATTTTGTAAAAAAAGATTTTGCCGGCGCGCAAAAATTCATCGGCTACTGCGGCGCCGAACTGCCCCCCCTCAAAGAAGTATTTCAACCCGAAAAAAGTACGCTGATAATGATCGGCCCGGAAGGCGATTTTTCAAAAAAGGAATTTGAAATGGCTGTGGATAGCGGATTTGCAGGCATCAGCCTCGGCGCCACGCGCCTCCGCACTGAAACCGCCGGGCTGGTAGCGACCGTGCTGGCGAATTATTTGTAGATTTTTAGATGAGAGATAAATAGATGTGAGATGAGTAAATGCCAGATGCCGGACTTTTTGAGCACTAAAAAATATCACCACATCGTCACATCAGCAAACCAGCACATCACCACATCAAAATCATCTCGCAGAGGCGCAAAGAACGCCGAGATGAGTTCGTAGTTGATAGTTCGTGGAAAGACTTATAGTGTTCCTTGCGCCTTCTTTTGTGCCTTTGTGGTAAAAAATAAACCACAAAGACACAAAATCTCACACAAAGGGCACAACTACAATGCACATTACCAAATCAGCAAATCAGCAAATCAAACCGCTCTGATAATATCGTATTTGGTCAAAATGTGCAGCACGCCGGCGCGGTCTTTGGCGATCACGGCGGGTATTTCTTTGCTAAAAAATTTACTTAGTTGGCTGAACGGCAAATCCTCCGCTACTTCGGGGAAAGGTTTGCCCATGATACTTTCCACTGTGTTTTCCGCATTATTGAGCGGATTGTCGAGGATGTATTTGAGTACGGCGCTTTCGGTCACCGAGCCTACTACCGAGCCGTTGT
>CALMIT010000062.1 GCA_937864255.1 uncultured Saprospiraceae bacterium | reverse complement strand
TTTGATTGAAAAAACAAAACCTGCCGAAGCGCCAAAAGTGGCAGAACCGGCAAAAGAACAAAAACCAGCTCCCGCAAAAATAAAAAAGCCGGTAGTGAAAAAAGCAACGCCCAAAGCGCCTGCTGCGAAAAAACAACCTGTAAAAAAAGTTGAAGAGAAGCCGTCGCCCGCTGCGAAAAAAGTAGTAAAGCCGAAGGTTTCGGCTAAAAAAGCTGAGCCGAAATCTACACAGGAAGTCACGCCGGCGCAGCCAAAATCAACAGGTTCTTTACTGTCTTCGGAGCCGACTTTGCGCGTGAGTATGCGAGCGGACGCTCCCGGCGAGAGTCCCGCCGAGCAACCCGTAAAACCTGTTGAAAAGAAACCGGCGGCGAAGAAGAGGAAGAAGTAATTTTAAAGTTCGTAGTTGGTAGCTTGGAGTTCATGGGGAGAAAAATGTGCTGATTTCTCTGCATCTCCGCGCTTCTGCGAGAAAAAAGTATTTGCTGATAATTAGTTTTTATTCGTCAATCGTCATTCGAAAAACTCGTCATTTGAAAAACTTGTAAAAATCAAAATACTATGATCAAAATGATATGTCTGATACTCGGCGGCGGCGTAGGAAGCCGGCTTTATCCGCTCACAAAGGACCGCTCCAAACCTGCCGTGCCGATAGGTGGAAAATATCGCCTCATTGATATTCCGATCAGCAACTGTATCAATTCGGGTGTAAAGCGCATGTTCGTTTTGACACAGTACAATTCCGCCTCGCTCAATCAGCATATCAAAAACACGTATCATTTTGACAATTTCAACCCGGGTTTTGTAGATATTCTGGCAGCTGAGCAGACGCCCACCAGCCCGAATTGGTTTCAGGGAACTGCCGACGCAGTGCGCCAAAGTATGCACCATCTTGCCAACCACGACCACGATTACGTACTCATTCTTTCGGGCGACCATTTGTATCAAATGGATTTTGAAAAATTTGCGGTAAGCCATATTGATAAAAATGCCGATCTCAGCATCGCCACCATACCCTGCACCGGAAAAGAAGCTTCCGAATTTGGTATTATGAAAGTGGATGCGGCGGGCTACATCAGCAGCTTTGTAGAAAAACCGAAAAAAGACGTATTATCCAATTGGAAATCCGAAATGCCCGAAGCCGACCGCAAAGCAGGTCGCGATTACCTCGCCTCGATGGGTATTTATATTTTTAATCGCAAAGCGCTCCTGGAATTATTTGCAAACAATCCTGACGCAACTGATTTTGGAAAAGAAATAATTCCGAAAGCTTTGGAAGGCGGTTACCGGGTATCTAGCTACCAGTTCAACGGTTATTGGACGGACATTGGTACCATCAGTTCTTTCTATGAATCCAATATTGCGCTCACAGCCGATATCCCGCAGTTCAATCTTTTCGACAATCAAAAAATTGTTTATACCCGTGCCCGTATGTTGCCCCCCTCGAAAATGTTCGGCACCCGGCTTGATCATTCTGTGGTAACG
>CALMIT010000061.1 GCA_937864255.1 uncultured Saprospiraceae bacterium | reverse complement strand
TTTAATACGGCTACAAAAACGCCGGAAAGAAACCTGCTCCGGCAATTGGAAGAGCAGCATAAAAACCTGAGTATCACTGCCGGACATAATGAAGTTTATGCGGTGGACAAAAAATTTGACAACGGCATTCACGGTCATTCGTACCGCAAGGCGCAGTTTTCTGTCATCAATCCGGTAGATTACAACGGCTATTGGAAACTTTTTGACTCGCTAATGGAATGTACGCGCTGCGGAAATCTTTGCCAGGTAGCTTTTGGCGGTACGCATGAACAATTGTCGCTCGGAAATTACAGCGACGGCAAGCCGCTCCGCCTCTGGGAGGTCACGCTGCCCGAAGCATCTACGGCGTCAAAAGCAAAATAATTTTACCAAAACCAGCCTGATGTTTTTTTCTTCGTCGTGCTGCGGCGCGTGGTCGTTTTCACGCCAAGTACGCCCAGGATACCGCGTGTGAGTTCGCGCGCCACCGTCCGTCCGATTTGCCGCGTCAGCGTGGAATCGGCTACTTTTTCCAAAGTACTTTTTTCGGTTCGTTGCCTGCCGGCGCTTTTCTGGCGCTCCATTTCATCGCGATGCGCGTCTTCACCCGCGTCTTCTATTTTCGCGGTCAGGATTTCATAAGCCCTTTCGCGATCCATTACCTCATTGTATTTTCTGATGATACGCGACTTGCTTATAATGGTATCAATTTCCATTTCAGACAAAATATCCATCCGCGACTGCGGCGCGCGGAGCAAACAATGCGCCAGCGGCGTGGGAATACCTTTTTCGTTCAATACAGTCACGAAAGCCTCGCCGATACCGAGTTCGGTGATCAAATTGGCGACGTCATAATATTCCGTGATCGGATAATTTTCTGCGGTGAGTTTGATGGCTTTGCGGTCTTTTGCGGTAAAAGCACGCAGCGAATGCTGGATTTTCATACCCAATTGCCCCAGTACGTCATCTGGCACGTCGGCGGGATTTTGCGTGATGAAAAAGATGCCAATGCCTTTTGAGCGTATCAATTTTACAATGGCTTCTATCTGATCCAGCAAAGCGCGGCTGGCTTCTTCAAAAACCAGGTGCGCTTCGTCAATAAAAATCACGAGCTTGGGCTGATCCAGGTCGCCCTCTTCGGGGAACGTAGCGTACACCTCCGCCAGCATTTGCAACATAAAAGTGGAAAACAACTTCGGTTTGTCCTGAATGTCAGTCAGCCTGACGATGGAAACCATGCCGCGTCCCTGGTCATCCAGCCTGCACAAATCCGCCACATCAAAAGAGCGCTCACCGAAAAATATATCCGCACCCTGTTGCTCCAATTCCACCACTTTGCGCATGATCGATCCGACTGAAGAAGTAGAAATCATGCCGTATTGACTTTGGAATTCGTCCTTGCCGTCCTCGGTCAGGTATTGCAGCACTTTTTTAAAATCTTTCAAATCCAAAAGCGGCAATTCGTTGTCGTCGCAAAATTTAAAAACAACGGCCACTACTCCGCCCTGCGTCTCGTTCAGGTCCAGAATTTTGGAAAAAAGAACGGGACCAAACTCGCTCACCGTCGCCCGCAACCGCGCCCCTTTTTCACCGGAAAGCGTCAAAAAATCCACCGGGAAGCCGGAAGCCTGGTAAGGAATGCCGATTTTGGCGTGGCGCTCCTCAATTTTCGGATTCACCACACCCGACACCGCGATACCACTCAGGTCGCCTTTCACGTCCATCATGAGCACTGGAATGCTGTGTGCAGAAAGTTG
>CALMIT010000060.1 GCA_937864255.1 uncultured Saprospiraceae bacterium | reverse complement strand
CTGAATATCGGGCGTTTTAAACTTTGCGCCATGTGTATCGGAGGCTCGCGCAGAGCCATTGCCCTGGGTATCCAGTATGCCAACGAGCGCAAACAATTTGACCAACCCATTTCTAATTTTGGGGCGATTCAATATAAAATTGCCGAACAGACTGTCCGTAATTTTGCTGTCGAAAGCGCGCTGTACCGGGCTTCGCAGTTGTTGCAGGACAAAAAGGCGGCGATTACAGCCGAGGGTTTGGATTTTGCGCAAGCTACCTTAAAAGCAGCCGAAGAATATGCTATCGAATGCGCCATTTTGAAAGTGGCAGGCTCCGAATCTCTGGATTATGTGGTGGATGAAATGGTACAGATACACGGCGGAGCAGGCTTTTCGGAAGAGTACCCTGCGGCCCGGGCTTATCGCGATGCACGTATTAATCGCATTTATGAGGGTACCAATGAAATCAATCGCCTCTTGACAGTTGAGATGTTACTAAAAAGAGCGATGAAAGGCTCTCTGGATATGGTCGGTCCAGCATGGGAGGTACAAAAAGAACTTGCCACTATGTCCGGCTTTGAGCAGGTAGAAGGTGTCTATGGGCACGAGAAGAAGGCTGTAAAGGATTTCAAAAAAATTGCATTGATGGTAGCGGGAGGAGCAGCTAAAATGCAAATGGACGGCAAGTTGAATTTGAAAGACGAGCAAATGATCATCATGAATGTGGCTGACATATTAATTGATCTTTTTATAGTGGAGTCGCTTTTGTTGCGCGTGGAAAAATTAAATACGCTCTCGGAAAAGCCGCACAGTCAGCAGGTTTATGATGCTATTTTGAAAGTTTTCATACATGACGCGCAGGCGCGCATTTCTAAAAATGCAACTGACGCCATTGCCTCTTTCACGGAAGGGGATTTGCAAAAAACATTCCTGATGGGCTTGAAAAGATTTGCAAAATATCCGCCGGTCAATGTAAAATCAGAGCGCGAAACAATTGCTCGTGCGCTTATCTCCGCTAATGATTACAACTTATAGATTTTTCCTTCAGCAATAAACCTGACGGCTTCCGAATGTTGATTTCGTGAAGCCGTTTTTCTTATGAAAAAAAATCATCAAATAATATTTACACCTTTTAGGGTAAGCAGAAATTAAACGCTTGGCACAGTTTTATCATAAGACCAATAAGTTTAATATCTGATTCCTGTCTCCTTCAATATTTCCCTGTTTAGTATCAAAATTATTTAGTGCATTAAATCGCCTCGTGCGATATTGATTTTTTTATCCCTGCCTAATCGTGCTTTGCCGGATTTCCGGCTATGATTTTTCCCAAAATAAAATGCAAGCAGAATTGCACTGCTCCGGCTTTATTCCGTGAGTGTGTACGGTTCTAATTTTCGGCATAAAACGAAAGTTTTTCTTTAATCAAAATTACCGAGTCCCATGAAACGCCGAGTTTCCCCAAAAGCTACAGATGGCTTAATGTACTCATTTGCGCCTGTGGTAGCAGTCTTGTCTTTACTGACCATTCTTTTTTCGCCGACAACGGGCGAATTCTTTCCTGAAATTTCATCTAAAAAAGAAAAAAATTATCACCAGGACGGCGCTTCATTCTTGATGATGCCTCAGCCTGATATCAGCGGCAAACGCTTTGCCTGCCCCAATTCTACCACGCAATACCAGACTCCCAATGTGCAGGGCAACACCTACGCATGGAGCCTGAACGCCGGCGGTACGATAACCGCGCAAAACGGTAATGTCTGTACGGTAGCCTGGACGGGGCCGCAGGGCGGAGGTCCGTATATTTTGAGGGTAGAAGAAATGGATCCAAACGGCGGCACGGCCACAGATACTTTTCATGTTTATATTCAAAATATCAACATGGCTTGCAACGACACTATCCAACTTTCTCTTGATGAATTTGGAAACGCCGTTGTACAGCCCGATCAGATACTGGAAGGTACTTATATTGACTTTTCGGGCTTTACAGTATCTATTTCGGGCGGATTCGGGCAAAATTTGGGCAATAGCCTGAATTGCTCGCATATCGGGCGGTATTTTAAAGTGACGGTGACCGGCGAGTGTGATCAAAATTCTTGCTGGAGTACAATTTTTGTCGAAGACAAATTGCCTCCCGTATTAAATTGTCCGGTGGATACAATCGTGCTGGAATGTTATGAAAATCCGGACAATGTGCCTTACCCGGTAGCAACCGACAATTGCGACACCAATCCAATTGTTAATTTGATATCGCAGGAAACGGACACGAATGATCCTTGTCCGGGAAAACTTTTGAAAAGAACTTTTGAAGCTGCCGACCAATACGGCAACCGCTCCGGTCAATGCGTCCAATATATCAGGATACTTCCGCCGGCAGCGCCTACTTTCCCCGATGATATTTCCTGGACTTGCGAGCAATATGCCGCTTTTCCGAATATTATTAATCCGACTATCTTACACGCGTGCATTTTAAATAATGCCGCAGAAATGGATAAAAGTCGCCTGTACTGTATTTATGATCATGGCGACGATATTCCCGGTGTTGATCCTTATGATTCGACGATTGATTATTGGACGGACAATGAAGACCTGGATGTGACGCTTGATCCGTATTATGATGATGATGTGGACAATCCGCTCACTGACCCTAGCCCAAATCAACTGGATCCTGTCTCAGGTCAACCCATATTTACAACTTACGCTAATCCTTCCGCAGAAACCGACGACCGACCGGATATTTGTAATCTTACATTAGGGCTTTGCCCTTATCGCGACACCGTGACGGATAACAGGCACCATTATCCCGTAGATATTATTTTTCCTATCCATAGAAATGCTCCGCAAATACGCGGATTGGAAGATGCGGATGTGCTGGCAGCAACAGGATCGGGCGTGCCGGCGGTAACAGGCAGCGCCTGTCCGCTTGCGGTCACTTATCAGGATCAAAAACTGGAAGCCTGCGACGGCGTGGATACGAATGTGGTTTTTAAAATACTTAGAAACTGGACTATTCTAAACTGGTGTACGGGCGAAATTTATACAGATTTGCAGGTGATAAAAGTGCTGGACAAAATAGCTCCGGCGGTTTCTGTGGACACTTTTTCGGTAAAAGTAGATCCTCAGCCA
>CALMIT010000059.1 GCA_937864255.1 uncultured Saprospiraceae bacterium | reverse complement strand
GCACGCTTTTCATCCGCCCTTTTCAGCCTTCTTTTAAAAAAAATGACCTGAGCCTGGTGCTGGGACTTACCCTGATGGTCAATAAACACATCGGACTGACGCTGCGCCACACGGTCTCCATGAATCCGCTTTATACCTCCGAAGCCACGGAGGAAGAAGCCGCGCAAAGCCTCACCGGTTATTTTTTAACCGGGCAACTTCTGTACGAATTTTGAAAGAGGCAGGTACTAAAAAAAGAAAGCAGCAAAATAACACAGATAACAGCCAGAATTTCCTTTCTTTGCCCCGAAATTCTAATCCAATTTTTTTTAACCAAATTATCATTGTGAAATGAAAAACGTAACAATCAAAACCTCAGTAGCTATTTTAGCTTTTCTCGTGATTTCTCAATTTTCCTTTGCGCAGTTGAACTTCGGCGTAAGAGCCGGCGTCAATATTGCCAATATGAATTTTGACCTTGACGGAGTTTCTCTGGAACCAAGCAGCATCATTGGTATCAATGTAGGCGCACTTTTGAACATCGGCGTTACAGAAGATTTTTCTGTACAACCTGAAGTTAACTTCATTCAAAAAGGATCAAAAATTGACGAAACAGATTTGACGCCTGAAATCAAAACTACTTTCAACTTCATTGAAATTCCTGTTTTGGCCAAATATGCTTTCGGCGGAGAATCAATCGGCGGTTTTGTACAGGCAGGTCCTTCTTTCGGTTTCGCGTTGAACGGTACTAACAAAGCCGGCGACGAATCCGAAGATATTGATTTTGACGAGGATGGTGTTAAAAGAACTGACTTCGGACTTCAGTTCGGCGCGGGAGTTTCTTTCGGAAATTTCTTCGTAGATGCCCGTTACCTGCTCGGTTTGGCTAACCTCGACGACAGTGGCGACGACAGCATTACTACGAAAACCAACGGTATTAACATCGGCGTTGGTTACATGTTCGGCGGTAAATAATCCGACATTTCATTCCAAATAAAAAAACCTGGCGGTGCTTCAAACCGTCAGGTTTTTTTTGTTTTAAAACCAGCCTGTCCGTTTTAAAAATTCTAATCCTTTTAAAAATTGCATTTTGCCGGCACTACCTGTAACTTGGGCAGCCGTAAAGTCGTTCCTCTTTTTCTTCTGCAAATTTCCTTTCAAAACCATTCATAATGAAAAGAAGAGCTTTTCTCTCGCTCGCGCAAAAGCACCAATCGCAGGCAAAAGCACCGCGCCTGTTGCAGGAAATCCGAAAATCAGCATTTCAAAATCCAGCCGAAACCGGCGACATTTCTTTCCAACTGCCGCCCCGCCCGCCCGTAGTCGCGGGACTTGATCCGTACACCGGCACATGGACGGTGGCGCAGGCTGCGCACCTTTTGCGACGCACCATGTTTGGCGCTACCTGGCAGGATGTGCAACGAGTTCTCAGCTTGGGTATGAATGCAGCCGTGGATTTGCTTTTGCAAATGCCCGACCCCGGCGACGAACCCGCCAACCCGGTCAATGATTACAACAACGACGACGTGACCGATCCGGAGGTGCCTTTCGGCGAAGACTGGACGGAGGCTTCGTGGAGCGTGGATACGGAATTTTACAAAACCTGGTCGTTGAAAAGTTGGTGGATGCGCAACATTATCGGTCAAAAAATTTCCATCCACGAAAAAATGGTTTTGTTCTGGCACAATCACATTCCGGTGCAAATGGACGATATATTTTTCGCCCGACGGTCTTTTAAATATTTGAAACTGCTGCGCCGTCACGTGCTGGGCAATTTTAAAACATTGGTGAAAGACATCACGCTTGACCCGGCGATGTTGCAATACCTCAACGGGCAGGAAAACAGCGCCCAGCAACCCGACGAAAATTACGCCCGCGAATTGCAGGAATTGTTTTGCATCGGCAAAGGCCCGGATGCAAAATTTACGGAAGGCGACGTGCAGGCGATGGCGCGAGTACTCACCGGCCACCGCGCCCGTTTTGACAATGACGACTATTTTTTTGCTTATTGGGAGCACGACGGGACTGACAAACAATTGTCCGCATTTTACAATAATGCCGTCATCACGGGCAGATCAGGCGTAGCCGGCGCGGAAGAACTGGACGACCTGCTCGACGTGATTTTTGACAATGATGAAACGGCACTTT
>CALMIT010000058.1 GCA_937864255.1 uncultured Saprospiraceae bacterium | reverse complement strand
ACTGGGAGTGGGTGCGCGACGATATGAATTCTGTTTTTGGGGCGCACCTGCTCAATGACCGCACCGGAAAAATCGGGCAAACGGGCGTTTACGGGCAATATGCCTACCGTCTGAATTTAGGCCGCCGCACGGATCAATCGGTGCTGATAGGCCTGAGCGCCGGCGTGGTGCAATACCGCGCTCAACTACGTAATATCAAATTTTTTGATGTCGAAGAACAGCCTTTGGAAGACGATAACCTGCTTTACCCGGATTTTGGACTGGGCGTTTTTTGGCATTACTCCGACCGCTATTATGCCGGACTTTCTATTCCGCAAACTTTTGGCCTGGATACCCGCTTCCGCAGCGAAGACGGCGATTTTTCAATAAAAAGAGCGCAACACCTGTACGCCGTTGTGGGCGGTTATTTCCAGGTGACCTGGTTTGGCAACGAAACCAGTTTTGTGGAGCCTTCGCTCTGGCTCAAATATGTGCCCGGCGCACCTTTCAATTTCGACCTGAACGCACGCTACCAAATCAGCGACCTGCTTTGGGTGGGCACAGGCTTTGGCGCAGGCTTCGGCGTAAATACCGCCGCCACGCTCCATTTTGAAAGCGGGGTCGTGTTGGGCGAGCAGGTCAGTATCTACTCCGGGCAGTTGAAAATCGGGATGGGATTCGACCTGCCGATAGCGGGCGGATACGGCGCAGATTTCGGTTCGGCGCTGGAAGTCAACGTAGTTTATTCCTGGGGCGAGTGATTTTTCCGAAATGACATTTTATCCGTCCTATTTGGCCATAACCCGCTAAAAATCTGACTTTCAATTGGTTGAAAATCAAAAAAAGCTACCTTTACAAGGTATTATACGGTTATCCCAAAGCCCGATTGTGCCCTGCTTTTCCCTGGAAAGGCAGGGCTTTTTTTTTTAATCGAAATAGTAGGAAAGATTTAAAAATCGCAGGTAGTCGAAATTGCTGTTAATCCTTAATTCTTTTATTAAGAAAGTCTCTTCCGATGTTTTTTCAATAGAAGAATGCCTTGTTTCGTTTGATTTGATTTTTGAAAAACCCGCACTTATCGCAGATTCAACGGACAGGCTAACTCTGGGTGTGAAAAAATATTTCAAACCAAAAAAGCCGTATGTCGGAAAATTTAGAGATTCTTCTTTGCTGGTTATAAAGCCCTCATTTATAATTACATTACCACTATATTGATAATAATAGCCTGTTATTCTATCAGCAATCGAATAACCTACCCCAATGTCAAATCCGTAAAAAAATTGCCACCTTCCTTTTTGTTTTTGCCATTCCATGCCTACTAAAATTCTTGAATTTATGTTTTTATCTTTAAAAGCATCACCTGCAGCATATCTATTCATAAAATAGCTATAGTTATTCGAAGCTGTATCTATTGCTAAAGAATTATCAACAAAAAAACCGGTTTGAAAACGCAGAACTCTTTTCTCATTTAAAGAAATAAAGCGTTTTTCCCCTATTCGCTTCTTGAATACCAAAGAGCTTCCTAGCGTATTAAAGCTGAACAAGTTCTGAAAATCAATTCCTATTTCATTTTTAAATTGATTATAAACAGGCTCTTCTTTAGTGTTTTCTTGTGCTGATAGTCCGGAAAGGATAGCAAAAATAAAGGCAAAAGCCAGGATGGTTTTTACATAATTCATAACTATTGATTTTAGTTTAAAAAGAAAAATGACGGTCAAAAAAACAAAATAAATCTTGTAAGCAAAAAATTAGTTTTTAAAAAACAAACCAGCCTCCTTTCCGCTCAACCTTTCGCCCTCACTGCGCATTTTCTACCTTTGTACTTCATTTTAAAAAAAGAGGGAAAGCTTTGTATGGATCAAAACCTGAAGAAACTACTCGACTCCCGCATCCTCGTACTCGACGGGGCGATGGGCACCATGATACAACGATACCGGCTGAGCGAGGCGGATTACCGCGGCGAGCGATTCAAAAACTGGCATACCGACGTGAAAGGCAACAACGATCTGCTCTGTCTCACCCAGCCCCAGATTATTGAAAAAATCCACCGGGAATACCTCGATGCCGGTGCCGACATCATCGAAACCAATACTTTTAACGCAACTGCCATTTCTCTGCGCGACTACGACATGCAGAAACTGGCTTACGAAATCAACCTCGCCGCCGCCCAAATAGCCAAAAAAGCGACCCAAATACCGGGCACCAAAACCGAAAAACCAGCTTTCATAGCCGGTGCCATTGGCCCGATGAACCGCACCCTCTCCCTTTCGCCCGACGTGAATGACCCCGGCTACCGCGCCGTCACTTTCGACGAAGTGAAAAATGCCTATTACGATCAGGTGCGCGGTTTAATAGACGGTGGAGTGGACCTGCTCCTGGTCGAAACGATTTTTGATACACTCAATGCCAAAGCCGCCATTTTTGCCATCGAGCAGGTTTTTGACGAGCGCGGTATCCGGCTGCCGGTCATGATCAGCGGCACCATCACCGATGCCAGCGGCCGCACTTTGAGCGGACAAACCGTTGAGGCCTTTTGGATTTCGATTATGCACGCCCGGCCTTTTTGTGTCGGTCTGAACTGTGCACTCGGCGCCAAAGAAATGCGCCCCCACCTCGAAGCACTCGCCAATATCGCCGACTGCTACATCCACGCTTATCCGAACGCGGGCTTGCCCAATGAAATGGGCGAATACGACCAGACACCCCACGAAATGTGCGGATTTATTGAAGATTTCGCCCTGAGCGGTTTTGTCAATATGGTCGGAGGCTGCTGCGGCACCACGCCCGACCACATCCGGCACATGGCAGAGCATGTAAAAAATTTGCCGCCAAGGCAAATCCTGCCAAAACCAAAATATACCAGCATCAGCGGACTCGAACCGCTCATCATCCGTCCCGAAACCAATTTTGTCAACATCGGCGAACGCACCAACGTGACCGGCTCCCGAAAATTTGCAAAACTCATCCTTGACGGAAAATACAACGAAGCCCTCAGCGTCGCCCAACAACAGGTGGAAAGCGGCGCCCAGGTCATTGACGTGAATATGGACGAAGGTTTGCTCGACAGCGAAGCCGCTATGGTCAAATTCTTAAATCTGATCATGGCGGAGCCCGAGATAGCCAAACTGCCCATCATGATCGATTCCTCCAAATGGAGCGTCATAGAGGCGGGATTGAAGTGTGTGCAAGGCAAATGCATCGTCAATTCCATCTCCATGAAAGAAGGCGAAACCGAGTTTTTGCGGCAGGCAAAACTGGCGCGGCGCTACGGCGCGGCGGTTATCGTGAGGGGCTTCCACGGAGAAGGACAAGCGGATACCATTGCCCGCAAGGTGGATATTTGCAAGCGGGCCTATGATCTCCTTACGGAAAAAGCTGGCTATTCACCCGAAGACATCATTTTTGATCCCAATATTTTTGCCGTCGCTACCGGCATCGAAGAGCACAACGAATACGCAATCTATTACATCGAGGCAACCCGACGGATCAAGCAGCTCTGCCCGGGCGCAAAAGTGAGCGGAGGGGTGAGCAATTTGTCCTTCAGCTTTCGCGGCAACGACGTCGTGCGCGAAGCCATGCACTCGGCTTTCCTCTACCACGCCATTCGCGCCGGTATGGACATGGGCATCGTGAATGCGGGCATGATCGAAGTATATGAAGAAATACCAAAAGACCTGCTCGCCCTGGTGGAAGACGTCCTTTTCAACCGGAATGAAAAAGCGACCGAGCGCCTCACCGAATTTGCTGAAAGTGTAAAACAGGACGGTGGGCGGCAGTTGCAAAAAGACCTCGAGTGGCGCAACCAGCCCGTTGAAAAACGACTCGAACACGCCTTGATAAAAGGCATCACCGACTTCATCGAAGCCGATACCGAAGAAGCCCGCCAAAAATACGACGCCCCCATCCGGGTGATCGAAGGCCCGTTAATGGACGGCATGAATATCGTCGGCGACCTGTTCGGCAGTGGTAAAATGTTCCTGCCGCAGGTAGTCAAAAGTGCGCGGGTAATGAAAAAAGCGGTAGCATATTTGGAACCGTTCTTAAACAGCCTCCCCCCGGCCCCCTCCCAAGGAGGGGGGGATAATACGCTTTCTCAAGAGAAAGAAAATGGAAGAGAAAAATATGGGTATCAGACGGCGGATCCTTATAATTATGGCTTGTTAAAAGAATTTGCTGAAAAGAATCGGAAGCATTCGACAACAGCTGAAAAAGCGCTCTGGCAATTTTTGAGAGGCAATAATCTGGACGGTTTTAAATTCAGAAGGCAACACATTGTCGATCAATTCATCGCGGATTTCATCTGTCTGGAAGAAAAACTAATCATTGAATTGGATGGAAAAATCCATCAACTGCCCGAAAACCAACTCAAAGATGCCGAACGCACCCAACGACTCAATCAACTCGGATTTGAAGTCATCCGTTTTTCAAATGATGAAGTCCTCATTGATACGGAAGGATGTTTGAGTAAAATCAGGACACAGCTCAAAAGTCCCTCAAGCCTCCCCCCAACCCCCTCCGCAGGAGGGGGAGGAAGTTCGTCCGCGAATTTCTCCGCAGGAGAAAAAGCCAAGTCGAGTTCGGAGGTCTCCCCCCTTCGGGGGGACGGAAGGGGGGCTGGACTTGTCCTCCTCGCTACCGTCAAAGGCGACGTACACGACATCGGCAAAAACATCGTCGGGGTAGTGCTCGGCTGCAACAATTACAAAATCATAGACCTCGGCGTGATGGTGCCCACACAAAAAATATTGGATACCGCCCGCGAAATGGAGGCCGACATCATCGGTTTGTCTGGTCTGATCACGCCCTCGCTTGATGAGATGGTACACGTGGCAAAAGAAATGGAGCGGCAGGGTTTTAAAATTCCTTTGCTGATCGGCGGCGCTACTACTTCAAAAGTGCATACCGCCGTCAAAATTGAGCAGCAATACAGTGGTCCGGTGGTGCATGTTTTGGACGCCAGCCGGGGAGTGGGTGTGGTTTCCAATTTGCTTAGCGAAGACGAAAACCTGCGGAGCAATTATATCCTTGAAACAAAAAAAGAATACGAGGAAGTCAGGCAACGCCGGGCAGCCCAGCAGTCCGCCAAAGAATACCTCAGTCTCGAAGCCGCCCGCGCCAACAAGTTGAAAATTGACTGGGAAAAACAAAACCTGCCTCAGCCAAAATTCACCGGAATCAAAGTTTTTGACAATTACGACCTGAATGAACTCGCTGAATACATCGA
>CALMIT010000057.1 GCA_937864255.1 uncultured Saprospiraceae bacterium | reverse complement strand
AATCGCCTAAAAAAGATCTTTTCATCCCTGCCGTGAGCGAAGACCTGGACGGGCTGAATTATCTGGCCGGAAAAACCATGGATTTTGTAAACAAAAAGGCGATGGAAGGAACTTTGCTGGCACACTTGGACGGCGGCGTACCCAATTTGATGATCACTTTGCCGGAAGCTACGGCTTACCACCTCGGCTATCTTTTTTACTTTTTTGAAAAAGCCTGCGCGTTGACCGGCTATGTGATGGGTGTAAATCCTTTTGACCAGCCGGGCGTGGAAGCCTACAAAAAGAATATGTTTCGCCTGCTTGGAAAAAACTGATTTCCTAAACTTTCCAAACCCGAATAATCAGGCCTTCAAGTGCGAGGAAAAGCAAAACCAGCACCAGGCACCAGCGCCACAAAACGATTCCCTGGCTCCTTTCTCCGATCAGGTCTGTGAAATTTGCCTCATCTGATGAATTGATGACTTTGATTTTTGCGCCGGATTGTTCTGCCAGCGACTGCAAATCTTCTTTTGAAAAATATTCCAAATCAGATTCTTTACGGTCGTAATTAAACGCAAAACGGGCAAGCATTTCGTCGCTTTTTTGAAACAGCCGGTAGTCGCCCGCTTTTTTGACTTGCTCGCCTACGGTCAGAAAAACTTTCGAGGAGACGATTCTTTGTTCGGGTATAAACTCCTCTTCTTCACCGGCCAGTTTGAAAACCGACTCACTGCCACCTTCCAGTGCGATGTCGGTCTCTATCACTTCGTCGCGCCCAAGTACATAAGCGAGTTTTTGTTCTTTTGAAGAGGAAATTGCCATTTTGTAAAGCATCGGGATAAAAACTTCACTGCTTTTTACCAGGTCATTGTAATCCGCGGAAAGCGGGGCGGCGCATAGATAGACGTGACCTTTTTCGATGACAAATTTTGACAAATAAGCAGAGCCGTCGCGAAAACTCAAAAGCCGCTCCTCCGCGGTGGCCGCCAACCCCGACAATTTGAAAGCGCCGGTAGTTGTGGGGAGTTTCAGATTGGCGCTTTTATTTTCAAAAACATCATTGAAAATAAACTCGTCCACATTTACTGCACCCACCGTTTTTGGCGTCTTTTCAAATCCTGTCAATTCGTTGACAGGAAAAGTCTGACTGAAAGATTTGTAAGAGTTTACATCCGCGTCGGCAGCCGGAAAAACCAAAATATTGCCACCGTTGCTCACAAATTGTTTCAGCTCGGCCGCCAGCCCGCTTGAAATGGTTTTCAATTCGTTCAGCACAATCATTTGATAAGTCGGAAATTTTGAATATTCCAGCGACTTGCTGTTTTGATTTACGGCATTAAAATTCGGAATGCTTCTGAAAGCTGCATCCAGATAATTATTTGAAGTTAACTCGTTGACAATGAGTACATTAATTTGCTGCGAAACAAAAAAGCTGAAAAAATACTTATCATCAAATTGTACCGGATAATCGGTCAGCGCCAGTTCGCCTTCGTGCCAGCCGGTTTTCAAAATCGTAATCGGGACGGTGTCCGTTACACTGGATTTGGCAGGAATATTCAAAGTACCGACGGGCTTGGTCTGTCCGTCGTGCCGCAGGCTGAGTTTCACATTTTCGGCGGCTTCATCGCCCGTGTTGCGCACTTTTACGAGCATCGAATTTGTCTGATTCAGCAATTGCAAGGGCGCTTCAAACCAGGCGGAATCAAGGCTTACATTTTTTTCCTGGACAGATTGGAGCGGTATCAATTCGATTTCGGTGAGCGTATCTTTTATATTTTCCAGGTCGGCAATATTTTTTTGAAAATCGCTGATATGATAAACCACGTGATTATCAATGCCGCTGGAATTTAGAATTTGCTGCTGCCGCGAAAATACTCTGGACAATTCGCGAACGGATGGTCCGGTTTTGATTTCGTCAATGAGCGCGAGCGCTTCGTCGCGGCTCACCATTCTCTGGTGTCGTCCTTCAAAATCATTTGTCAGGATTTGAAATTCGTCGTCGGGAGCGTAGGCTTCCACGATTTCGCGCGCTCTTATTTTCGCTTTGTCTATCAAGGTGACGTCCTGACTCAAAGCACTCATACTGAATGAGTTGTCAATAAAAATACTTACCGCCTTTTTTCCTTTCGCCACGTCCTGATCCTGTGGAATGAAGGGTTGTGCGAAAGCAAAAACCAAAAAGGCAAGCGCCAAAAGACGCATCGCCAGAACCAATAAATTACGAAGTTTTTGCCGGTTGCTCGTTTCTTCTTTTATCTCTTTTAAAAACCGGACATTGGTGAAGTATACTTTTTTAAATCGCCTGAAATAAAACAGG
>CALMIT010000056.1 GCA_937864255.1 uncultured Saprospiraceae bacterium | reverse complement strand
AAAGCTTTGATTTTTAAAACAGCAACTCCGCTCCCTCCTCGCCCACCAAAGTGCCTATGGCTACGCCCATGCCGCCCATACGCACCGCAACGGCGATATTTTCTGTCCATTTTTGTACGATGGGTTTTTTCTCCGGTCCGACGCCCATGATGCCGCTCCAGCACATATCCAAAGACCATTTTTGACCGGGTAGAATCATTTCCGACATCAAACCGGAAAGCGCCCGCTGTATCAAATCCGTGTCGCCGAATTGTTCCGTTTTTTCGGTTTCAAAATCCAGGTTTCGCGCGCCGCCGAGCAAAATGCGGTTGTCCACATTTCTAAAATAAACATAGCCACGGTCGTAATGAAAGCAGCCTTTCACTTTCAAGCCCGGAACCGGGTGGGTGATGATAACCTGGTTGCGCGCGGGCTGCACATCAAGCGCGGGCAGGAGCTGCCGCGCAAAACCGTTGGTCGCTGCCAGCACTTTGGCGGGGCGAAGTTCCCAGCCCTGGGCAGTTTCCAAAACCGGCCCCGAAGTCGAATCTTCCAGATTTTCGATTTGTACGCCGGAAAAAATTTCCACGCCTTTTTCCTGTGCGAGACTGATGAGGCGGCGCATCATTTTGCCGGTATGAAGCTGCCCCTCGCAGCTATTTTTAATCAGGTGTTTTACATTTTTAAAACCAAAATGACCGGCGGCTTCGTCGCTGCGACAGTAAGTGGAAGCGCTGCCCGTGATGGGCTGTACTTTTTTATTAAAATATTCGATTTGATCGAGACACTTTTGATAAACCTGCTCTTCGTCTTCTCTGAAAATTTCAAAATTGCCTGACAGCTGAAAATCCATCGCCGCATCGCCGATACGGCTGCGCAGGCGTTGCAGTCCGCGCCAGCGCTTTTCCACCAATGCAAAAACCTGGTCTTCCGCTTGTTTTTCCAAATCGTCCATCAATTCTGTCAGGCTGCCGAAGCAGGCAAATCCGGCATTGCGCGTACTCGCCCCGAGCGGCAGCGCCCCGCGCTCCAAAACCACTACCCTGCTCTGCGGGCGGCGTTCTTTGAAATGAATTGCCGCGCTCAGACCGACGATTCCGCTGCCAATCACCGCGAGATCAATCCCGCTCAAAAACGAGGCGCGCTCCCAAAATGAGGGACTTGTTTTTTGCATTTTTAAGAAGAAAATTTATCAAAACCCGGCATCAAATTAATTCCAAACAACTCCTCAGACTCTCCTTCCAATCCGGTATTTCTATTCCAAAAGTTGTTTTGATTTTTGATTTGTCGAGCACACTGTAAGGCGGGCGCAGCGCCGGCGTCGGAAAATCGGCCGTCGTTATCGGGCTGAGTCGCACATCCAAACCGCGCATTTCAAAAATCGCTTTTGCAAATTCATACCAGTTGGTCTCGCCTTCGTTGCTGTAATGATAAATGCCGCGCAGGTGCACGGAAGGCACTTCTTCGCTGTCCACTTTTTGTATCATGGTCAGAATGGCGCGGGCAAGATCGCGGGCATATGTGGGCGTGCCGACCTGATCGCTGACTACTTTTATTTCGTCGCGTTCGCGCGCCAGGCGAAGCATGGTTTTGACAAAATTGTGCCCGAAAGAAGAATACACCCACGAAGTGCGAATCACCGTAGTCATCGGGTGAATCGCCAAGGCGACCTGTTCGCCTTCGAGTTTGGTGCGGGCATAGACGCTTTGCGGGTTGGTTTTGTCGCTTTCGCGAAATGGCCGCCCGGGCTGGCTGTGGTACACATAATCCGTCGAAAGATGCACCAGCGGAATATCGCGCGTGAGGCAACTTTGCGCCAGTTCGCGCACGCCTTCCACATTGAGCGCAAACGCTTTTTCGGCTTCGCTCTCAGCTTTGTCAACCGCGGTGTACGCGGCGCAATTCACACAATAATCAAAGCGGTGTTTGCGGAAAAAATCCGCCACGTATTGCGGGTTGGTAATGTCCAACTCAAATTTTCCGGCAAAGATGAAATTGAAATCCGGGAACTGGTCAGCAAGTATTTGAAATTCCTGCCCCACCTGCCCCGTCGCACCTGTAATTAGGATGGTTTTCATTGTAGAAACATTTCAAACGATTCAAACATCACGAATGATCCGAAAAATCCGAATCGGCCGCAATATACTGCAAACGCCGAAACGCACCTGAAAAAGCATACGCGTCGCAAAAAATCTGCGCACTTTATAAAAAATTCCGGCGTTCGGGACATTCAGATGATCCGACATTTCAAACCGCCCGATTTTTCTACTTTTGGGCTTTTAAAAATTAAACATTTATGAGGCTTTATATTTTGCTCCTGTTTTGCGCAGCACTCGTTTTCGGATGTAAAAACGAAAATGCTTCTTCGGAAACTCCGGCTATGACGGGCGATAAAGATTTTGATACATTTTACATGCGCTTTCACCGGGACACGGCTTACCAGATGGCGCATATTACTTTTCCATTGGAAGGCTTGCCGCCCGACGCAGCCAACGCGACCGAATCGCTCGAAAACTACCGCTGGCAACGCGCCGACTGGCAGCCGCACCAACTTTTCAACGACCCGGATTACGCGCGTACTTTTCGCAATAAAGGCGACCTGATGATCGAAGAAACCCTGCGCCACAAAAGCGGTGAATTCGGGATGCTCCGCAGGTTTGCGAAGATGGGCGACGACTGGTTTTTGATCTACTACGCCGCGCCGAACAGGTTGAAGTAAAATAAAAATGCCCGGCATATTCCGCCGGGCATACATATCGTAAAACGGATTGATCCGCTTTACCCAATTAGATAGAAACGTAAACTCCATATTTATTTACTTTGACAACTCTCTTCAAACCACTTAA
>CALMIT010000055.1 GCA_937864255.1 uncultured Saprospiraceae bacterium | reverse complement strand
TATCTTCGAATCCCGCATCGGTTTCGAGGGCGGGTTGGCGTCGGCGGGTGTATTTTCCATTTTTCCAAAAATAAATCTGCCCCGGCTGGCCCGCCGCCCCGCAAACGAATAAATCATCCTGCCTGTCGCCGTCAAGATCGCCGATGGTCGCCCGTGGACCTTCCGAAGACAACTCTCTGATTATCAGCCCTTCTTGGAAAAAATCGGTAAAATCATCCTCCGAATGTGCTTCAAAATCCTGAGTGATTTCTTTTAAATAATTAGCTGGTGCAGCGCCCGGCAAAAAAGTGGAAAAAGGCTGCCGTGGCGCATCCGAATAATTGATTTTCAAAAGTGTGTCGGCAGGCAGGGAAGTCAGCGTGGAAACCGTCCGGTCAAACCAAAAAACCTTGAGCGAATCAATGCGGGCATCGGCGCCCAAACCAAAAACCATTTTATAATCTACCGAGGACTGAAAGCCGCGACTCGGAATTAATTGAGTGCTTAATTTTTCACCATTTTTAAAAATCATGACGCTGGAACCGATGGCAAAAGTATTTTTTTCGCTGCCCGAAAGCTGGACGGAAAGATAGTGGCGTCCGTTGAGCCGGCGGCTGTTGTTGCGGTACAAAAAAGATTCCTGATTCAAATTGTTGACGACCAAATCCAGGTCGCCGTCGTTGTCCAAATCGCCATAAGCAGCGCCGTTGGAAAAACTGGGCTCCGTGAAGCCGAAATTTTTCCCCGCGTCTTCAAAAGTCAGGTCTCCGTTATTATGAAAAAATTTATTGATCTGCGGGTTGGAAGGCATTTTTGACACCACGTTTTCCATTTCTTCTTTTTTACCGGTGAGCACCATTTTTTGAATGATTTCATTGGCAAAAAAGTCAACAAAATCCTGGTCTATCACATCCTGAAAAATGCCGTTGCAAACATAAATATCTTTGAAACCGTCGTTGTCGGCATCCATCATCAGCGCCCCCCAACTCCAGTCCGAAGCCGCCACGCCACTATAAAAAGCGACTTCGCTGAACGAGTTATTTTTATTGTTGAATTGCAGCGTATTCTGCATAAACTGGTAATAAAAATCGCGATCCAGTTTCAGGCGTTGCACTTTGTAATCTTCAAAAATGGTGGTGGTTTTGAGGCGATAATCATTGTCGGGCAGCATTTCGGTGACAAAAATTTCGGGATAGCCGTCGTTATTGATGTCCGCCATATCAGCGCCCATCGAAGACAGGCTGAGGTGCTGCATCCAGTTTTTTATTTCTTCTTTAAAAGTGCCGTCGCCCTGGTTGACGTACAAGTAATCTCTTTCAAAAAAATCATTGGACACGTACATATCCGGCCACATATCGCCGTTTACATCGCCGATCGTGATACCCAAACCGAACCCAATCAAACTGGAGTAAATGCCCGCGTCTTTGGTCACATCCACAAATTTTCCGCCGTCGTTGCGCATCAATTTATCGCCGCCGCCTTTCAGAAAATCCTTCACCGGCCATTGCTCGGCGGGTAGATCTCTTTTGTTTTCATAGTTCAAAGTATTGACCGGGATGAAGCTGTTATTGAGCAGATAAACATCCAAATCTCCGTCCAGATCGTAATCAAAAAATGCGGCATGCGTCGTATAACCATTATAATTCAAGCCGTATTCGGATGCTTTTTCAGTAAAAGTCAGGTCGCGGTTGTTGATAAAAAGTTCATTTTGCTGGTCGTCGCCCTCCACATAGCCGGCGTTGCACACATAAATATCAAGCCAGCCGTCGTTGTTGACATCCACCATCACCACCCCGGTACTCCAGGCTCTTTCGCCCGCCACGCCTGCTTTTTCAGTAATGTCCTCAAATTTGAAATCGCCTTTATTCAGGAAAAGTTTGTTTTTTTCAAGGTTGCCGGTCATGTAAATATCAGCGAGTCCGTCGTTGTTGATATCGCCGATACCCACGCCGCCGCCGTTGTAAAAATTTCTGTAATTGAAAATGTTGAACTCGCGGGTATTTTCAATTTTGTTTAAAAACTGAAAGCCGCTTTTTTCGGAAGGAATTTTTTCAAAAACACTATCGGGTTGTCCCTTTTTTTCGTCCGAGCAATTGAGCAGTGGAAAGATAAAAAGCAGGAACACGGCAAGTTTTCTCATTCTTCAATCATTTTCTTTTGTACCACAAATGTAAAAATTACCGGCCGGTACAAAGAAAGATAGGTCGCCTTTAAAGGCGACCTATCTGTTTGTTTACAAAAAAATATTAATAACCTGGGTTTTGGTCTAGCTCAGGATTGGCGGCAAGCTCGATTGCCGGAATCGGAAATAAAACTCTGTGTGCCTGAGACTGTCCTTTAGCCGTCCACGCATCCAGATATTTTCCAAAACGGATAAGATCCTGGCGACGGTGACCTTCCCAATACAATTCGTGACCTCTCTCTTTTAAAATAGAATCGAGGCTTCCATCCGAATTGGCAGCTACGTTGCGCTTGCTGCGAATACTGTTGACCAGACTGGCCGGCGTGCCGCCTTTGCTACCCGGCCCGCCACGCGCGATAGCCTCGGCTTTCATCAGCACGATGTCTGCATAGCGCAAAAGTACATAGTCATTATCGGGCAATTCGCCGCCGTCAAAGTCGGGAATGTACTTGATAACACGGATACCGGTCACTTCGAGGTTGTCGCCCGTTTCGAAGGCTGTCACTTCTTTGGTGAAAGACAGCGGATTGCCTTTCCGGTCTTGCAGCGCGTTGCCGTCTTTGTCAAATTGCTGCCCGACCAAAAAACCGGCTCTCAAGCCCGAAACCGGTGTAAGGTCGCTGGGCGTGGAAGAAAGCCTGACGTCGTTTGGATCGTCGAAACTGTCATAAAAATCGGCGATGGTAGTAAAGCCGTTCCAGCCCGAAGGATTTTGGTTGTAATGCAGCGTACAAAACCATCTCGACCGCACATTGCCCGCCTGCGTTCCGCGAACATTTTGAGAAGTAAAAATCAACTCGGAAGAAAGATTTGCATTGTCCGGACGGAAATTATCATAAAAATCATCATCAATCGAGTATTTACCGGTAGCAGTAATGGCGTCGCAATATTCGATGACTTTGTTCATATCTGCGGCGTCGAATGACGGATTAAGTCTGCCCTCGGTTTTCCAAACGCCTTTGTTGAGGTACGTTTTTGCCAAAATTGCGCGTGCCGCATTTTTTGAAGCTTTGTGCGCCGGAGCGTCGTCGGGCAAATTAGGCAGTATAGTCTCCAATTCTGAAATAATAAAATCAGTGGCCTCCGAACTGGACATTACGGTAGGCAGAGTTTTGGCGATGTCTTCACCGGGCTGGCGCATAGGCACTTGTCCCCAGTTGTCATTGATATGAAAAGCATAAAATGCTCTCAAAAATCTTGCCTCCGCTTCCTGTGCCTGTGTGGGGCTGAAAGCCAGGATGTTGTTTGAAAGATACAGCCCTCTGTTCAATTCGTTAAAAGAAGTTCGGATATAGTCGTGTTCGTCTGTCCAGGTATGATCGTGGAGCGATCTCCAGATTCCGTTATCGTCCCAGTCCGTTCCGCGGGTTGGTCCGAGTACCTCGTCAGAGGTATGTTCCTGTAATGCCCAGATGCGATCCTGGGTCTGGAATGTTTCGAGCCTTCTGTAAGCGCCGTCCAAAAGCGAGGCGACATCTACCTGCCCGGATTCGGGCACGATGCCGTCTTTTATTTCCTCTTCCAAATCGGTGCAGGAATTAAAAGCAAAACCGCCCAGAAGGATTAAAAGAATGAATGAAATGCTATTGAATTTCATGGTAAAAGTTTTTTAAAATTTTAGAAACTAACATTTGCGCCCAAAAGGAAAGTACGAGCAGTCGGGTACGGTGTGTATTCTATCCCGAAAGATGGAATACCGTCTATTTCCTTGTTCGTATTCACCACCGGATCAAATCCCGAATAGCCGGTAAGGATAAACAGGTTTTGTCCCGTCAGGTACAGTCTGAGATTTTTGAACCAGGAAGCGCTGAGCGGGAATGTGTATCCGAGCGTCATATTGGAAAGGCGCAGGTGGTCGCCGTCTTCAAGATATCTTGTGGAAGCCGGATAAGAGTTGGTAAAACTTTCTCCGTTGCCCACCAGGTCGCTGGTGATGTTACGACCGTTTGCGAGGTTTCCTTTTACAAATACTGCATTGGCAGTGTTGTTGTAAATCTGGTATCCGAAAGCGCCGTCGAAGTTTATGTTCAAATCAATATTTCCAAATCTGAACGCAGTTGTGATACCGAGCAACAAATCAGGAAGCGGGTCAGCATCCACAAATTGTTTTGCAGACGGAATGAGCGTAGTGCCGCCATTGCCGTCTTCATAAAGTGAAAGTCCTGCGTCGTTAAACCCGACAAAAACCGGGAGATAATATGCAAACAACGGCTGTCCGTTCTGGAAACGTTGTGCGAAAGCACCTGTCAAACCCTGTCCGTTGATAGAGCCGGTATTGGTCGCAGAAGAGAAGCCTGAAATTTCGTTTGTAATGTAAGTCGCATTTACGCCGAGGTTAAAATCAAAATTCGATTTGTTTATGATCACCCCGTTAAGCGCCAATTCCACACCCCGGTTTTTGATAGTACCGTCCAGGTTTCTCCAGATACGCCCCTGTTCGCTCGGATTGGGCTGTGGCAGTGGTACAAAGAAAATCGGGTCGTTGGTCGTTTTATCAAAATAGTCAATAGAACCAGTGAGGCGGTAGTTCATAAAGCCGAAATCAATACCGACATTGATTTGTCCTGTTGATTCCCATTTCAGGTCAGGATTGGCGGCATTTTTCTGAGTTAGCGCACCGTTTTCAAATACAAAATTCTCTTGCGAAGAACCGGCTGGGAATTCCTGGTTTCCTGTCACACCGTAGCCGAGACGCAATTTCAAAACATCGAATACATCCGGCGCAAAAGATTCCTGGTGCAAATTCCAGGCAAAAGCAAATGATGGGAAATAGCCGTATTGGTTATTTTCTCCAAACTTGCTCGAACCGTCGGCACGTATCGTACCCGTCAGCAAATATTTATCTTGTATGTTGAAAATGGCGCGGGCAAAGTAAGACTGTAATTCTACGTCGGGCAGTCTGTATGAACTTGCTTTCTGACCGCTCCGGGGCGCAGATTGCAAAATGTCTGTAAAATCCAGACCTACATCTTGCAAACCTTCGTCCACTTCGATACGTGTGCCTTTGTCAGTATATTTCAAATATTCATAACCGACCAGCGCATTCAGCGAAAAGCTGGAAGAAATTTTTCTATCAAAATTCAATGTATGCGCCAACTGGCTGCTACTCTGGTTTACATTGGCAACGATAGCCTGTCCGTTGCCTAAAATACCTTCGAAATTCAAATCGGGAGAAACGCCCACTCTTCTTTCGCCGGTAGAATTGTCAACACCATAAAAGAATTTGTAGCTCAGACCATTCACAATTCTGAATGTAGCGCCCAAATTTCCCAAAGTACGGTTGTTTACAAAATTATCCTTGATATAACTAAGCATCGCTAAAGGATTTCTCAGCGACTGTTCTCTTTGGTCAAAACTGCCGTCAGCCAAAGTAAAAGAGCGCGTCGGATTCCATTGCAAAGCAGCGCCTATCAAAGAGCCTTCATAACCTGAGTTATCAGATACCGGTGCGTTTTCCTGCGCTACCCTGGAGGTTGTGACGCCAACATCAATAGTAAGCCTGTCATCCGGCAATACTTTAAAACTTGTATTGATACCGCCGGTCAGTTTTTCCATACCACTATTTAAAATGATACCTTCCTGATTGAGATAACCGACAGATACGCGGTAGTTAATCTTGTCCGTTGCTCCGCTAAGACTCAAATCATGCCCATTTTGGTAAGCCGTTCTGGAAATTTCATCCATCGCATCCACTGATGCCATAGAATCTTTGGGTGTAATTCCTTCCTCCACAAATGCTTGTCTGAATTCGGAAGCGCTTAACACCTCAAGTTTTTGAGCCAAGTTGCTCAAGCCCTGTTGTACGGTATAATCAAGTCTCGGCGCACCGGATTTTCCTTTTTTTGTTGTAATGATAATAACGCCGTTAGCGCCTCTTGATCCATAAATAGCTGTAGCAGAAGCATCTTTCAATACTTCTATGGATTCAATTTCGCTGGGATTGATGAAAGACAAGGGGTTCACATTCGGCGATCTTCCTAGCTGTTTTACATCGCTCAAAGTAGGCGTGTTCGTAGTAAAAGCGCTTGAATTGGAGAGTTGCACGCCATCCACCACAAATAATGGGTCATTACCGGAGCGAATGGAGTTTACTCCTCTCACGCGTACGTTTACTGCCGAACCGGGAGCGCTGGAAGCATTCGTAATCTGTACGCCGGCCACACGTCCGGTCAATAGCTGTTCCGGCGATGTAAGATTTCCGCGGTTGAAATCTTCCTCGCCAACTTTTGAAATAGAACCTGTCAGGTCAGATTTTCGTACGGCTCCGTAACCGATAACTACAATTTCATCCAATAAAGCTCCTGCGGACAATCGCACGTCCACTACATTCGAGGCTCCCAGCGTAATAACCTGGGGCGAATAACCTGTGTAGGAAAATTCCACTTGTGTCGCCTCGGCCGGGACATCAATGGAATACATACCTTCCAAATCGGTGACCGTTCCGGTATTTGAACCAACTACCAGTACATTGGCGCCGATTAGAGGCTCGCCGTTTTCGGCATCCGTCACAGTCCCCTTTACAGTTCTCTGCGACCAGGCCAAATTGCTCAAGGCTATCAAGCCAAGCATTAGCAAACCTCGTTTGAATGAGTCAAAACTAAGTTTCATACACTACTGAGATTTTGTGATTAATTTGAATTCAATATTATTTCTAACAGCAATAATATTCGATATCACGCAACCTTATACAAGGCTGAGTTGCTAATTCTTTGGTTGCAATTAATTTGGCTGGGTCGGAAAAATTACTGTGTTTTTAGGACACTAAGATAGCGCTAAAGTCTAAAGAAAGTTTGAATTAACCAAAACTGCTTGCGATAAATTTTTAACAAATTGGATAATGGCAAATTTTATTAGGGATTTGGATCGGAAAAAAGCATGAATACCAAACCTTTTTATAAATTTGCCGCCGCCCTATCTATTTATTACCATCCTTTATCTGGTTATTGTTTCTGTTTGGAAATGGTTAAAAGGTCATTTACCTCAAAAAACCAGAGTTTTATTTTTCTGTATTTTCAAAATCACAAAACGAAAACCTGTTT
>CALMIT010000054.1 GCA_937864255.1 uncultured Saprospiraceae bacterium | reverse complement strand
CACGCTGACCACCATTACAAAGCCACGCGCAAATACCAGATTTTGAGGAGTTTTGAGGAGAGTCCGCAACTGCCTTTGGGCTATCCGGGTTCCGTTATACTCTCGCTCGTGCCGCCGCTTTGGTTTAAGATCATGAATCCCCGCGTGCAGCAATTTACCTGACAAAAGAAAATTCGGATTTGCAGACATTCCATTTACTTTTGCGTGAAAGCCAATTTTAAAAACACTACTACCCATGTCTGCGACGCGTCCTTTTTCCAAATATGCCTATTGGTTTTGCTGCGCTTTTATTTTGACTTCTGCCTTTTTGCACCCAAAATGGCAGGTCGGAAAAGCCGAAGGCACGCTTACCTGGGACGTGGCAGGTTATTATTTTTACCTTCCGGCTTTCCTGATTTTTGAAGATGCCAAAGAGCTAAAATTTAAAGACGATATTTTTGAAAAATATCACCCATCCGGCAGTTTTTATCAGGCTTACAAAGACGAAAAAAGCGGCAATATGATCATGAAATACCCCATCGGGCTTTGCCTGATGTATCTGCCGTTTTTTTTAATCGGACACCTAATTGCGCTTATCGGCGGCTGGCCGGCCGATGGATTTTCATTGCCATATCAGGCGGCTATCAGTTTTGGCAGTATGCTGGTAGCTTTTATCGGCTTGTGGTTTTTGAGGAAAAGTCTGCTGCATTTTTTTGATGAAAAAGCGGCGGCAGTGGTATTGATCGCCGTTGCGCTCGGTACCAATTATTACAATTATTCGGCTTTCGATTATGCAATGCCGCACAATTATCTTTTTACGCTATGCGCCATTTTGATTTACTTTTCTATCCGGTTTTATGAAAACACAGATTACAAAAAGGCAGCAATTATAGGCGTTTGCGTGGGATTGGCGGCGCTGACCAGACCGACTGACATTGTTTTTGCCATTTTTCCGGTGTTGTTTGCTTTCACCCCGGTAGTTGAAAAATTGGAGTTCATCCGAAAGCATTTTTTTAAAATCGCGCTGGCTGCTGTCATCGTGTTTGCCATCGGCAGCATACAGTTGATTTACTGGAAATGGGTGAGCGGCGACTGGCTCGTGTACAGCTATCAGGATCAGGGATTCAACTGGAAGGGTCCGCATTTTAACGCCGTTTGGTTTAGTTATCGAAAAGGCTGGTTTGTTTATACGCCCATGATGATTTTTGCGATAGCAGGTATGTTTTTTCTTTTTCAAAAAAAATACCGCAGCTTGTTTTGGCCGGTGCTGGCTTTGTTTTTTGTACACATGTGGATAGTGGCGGCCTGGAATATCTGGTGGTACGGCGGCGGCTTCGGGCAACGCGCCATGATTGACATTTACCCCGCACTGGCTTTGCCGATAGCCGCTTTTGCGGCGGGTATCTGGCGGTTCGGATTTTTAAAAATCTTACTTCTGCCGGTCGCTTTATTTTTTATTGCACTCAATATTTTTCAATCCAGGCAGCCCGGCTTTGAGACGGAAGCCATGACCCGCGCTTATTACTGGCGGATTTTTGGCAATACGGATATAAAACCGCGCGACCGTTATTTGCTCGACACGGATGAAGATTTTACGGGTGAAAGAAAAAATGTGAAAACAGTTTTTGAAACAGACTTTGAAAACTGGGCTGATTCGACAGTTTTGCGAAGCGATTTTGTACACTCTGGCAGATACGCCACTTTTGTAAGTCCTGAAAAAGAATTTTCGGCCACCATCGAAAACCCGGGCGATTTATTTTTTGAAAAAGGCAGGTGGCTGCGCGCCCGCGCTTGGTTTTTTACGCCTGAAAAAGAGTGGCAGGCCTGGTGGATGCCGCAACTCACCATCGTTTTTGAAAACAACGGCGAAATCCTGAAAATACGTCAGATACGCCCTCACCGCGAATTGGCCGATGGACAATGGAAGGAAATTTACTTCGATACCCGCGTGCCGGCGGAGCCGTTTCATAAAGTGAAAATTTATCTCTGGAACGCGGGCGGCACAAAACAACTCGTTATGGACGACCTGAAAGTGGAGATTTTCGATTAAAGCCTTCATCTCTACGTTTGAAAAAATGAGTTTCATGATACTAAAAAGTAAACTTTTTAAAGTTTCCGCCTGGGCGCCGCTTTTGTTTTTTATTATCTGCCTGACGCTTGACTGCAACGATCAACTCGCGACTAAAAAAAGTACCGCGCTTTTGCACTGGGACGCGGCGGGTTATTATGCCTACCTGCCCGCTTTTTTTATCTACAAAGACGCCAGTTTCGGTTTTCACAATCTTGTAGCCGGCTTTTCGAATGACCAGTTTTTAAAAAAAGATGATACGCTGCGCATCAACAAGTATGCCGCTGGCCCGGCACTTCTGATGACTCCGTTTTTTCTGGCGGCGCACGCTTACGCGCTGATGTCCGACGACTGGATAGCCGACGGCTACTCGGCGCCGTACAGGCAAGCCATCCTGATTGGTTCGGCTTTTTATGCGGCGCTGGGTCTGTTTTTTATCAGCCTGGTTTTGCAGCGCTGGTTTCCTGATTATGTGACAGCGCTGACATTGGTGGTATTGGGCTTCGGTACCAATCTTTTTTATTACAGCACTTATGAAAGCATGATGTCGCACGTATTTTCATTTTTTCTTTTTGGATTAATTATTTGGCTAAGCGCACGGTGGAAAGAAAATTTTGACACCCGTTTTTTGTTTTTGCTGGCGCTGAGCGGCGGATTGGTAGCTGCCACGCGACTGACCAATGTGGTCATTTTAATTGTACCTGCATTGTGGGGCGTGCAAAATTTTGCTGATTTAAAAATTCATTTCAAAAAATTATTTGCCAGTCCTGCGTCAGTTTTCGTTTGCATTTTACTTTTCATTCTCCCTTCCCTCCCCCATCTTTTTTACATAAAATCACAGACAGGTTCTTTCTTTTTTGATACGTACCGGGGCGAAAATTTTTTCTGGTCAGACCCTTTGTTTTTTAAAGTTTTGTTCAGTTACCGGAAAGGATGGCTGGTTTGGTCGCCACTGATTTTACTGGGCTTCATCGGCTGGATTTTTGGCAGAAAGCACCCGGCATTTTGGGCTGTTTTGATTTTCACCGCAGTCAATCTTTATATTGTTTCGAGTTGGTGGTGCTGGTGGTATGGCGGCAGTTTCGGGATGCGCGCACTGATAGAAGCCAGCGTACCCATGAGCATCGGAATCGCTTTTTGCATACAGGCAATATGTAAAAGGAAAGCAGGCTCTTATATATTTGCCGTGATATTTCCGTGGTTTATCGCTTTGAATTTTTTACAAACCCATCAATATGCAAAAGGCATTATTCATTATGACGCGATGAGTGAAAAAGCTTATTGGGAGGTTTTCGGGGTGATACACCCCGCTCCTGCCAAAATAATGGACAGGCGGAATCAATACCTGAATTATATCAACTGCGAGAATGCCATGGGGGAAAAAACCTGCCGCAGGCAATTGTAAATTTTAATTTTACTTCAAAAAAAGACGCTGATATTTTGAAAAAACTATCCATCATTATTCCTGCTTACAACGAGGCCGCTACCATCCACCTGATTCTGGATAAAGTGAATGCTGTAAAACTGACGGGCGGGATAGAAAAAGAACTAATCGTAGTGAATGACTGCTCAAAAGACGACACCGAGGGCGCGCTGAAAAGATACATGTCTGCGCATCCGGAATTTCCGATAAGATACATCAGGCACGAGGTAAATATGGGCAAAGGTGCGGCATTGCACACCGGCATCCGGCATGCAACCGGCGATTTTCTGATTATTCAGGACGCCGATCTGGAATATGATCCGCAGGAGTATAATCTTTTGCTTCGCCCCGTTTTGGACGGATTTGCAGATGTGGTGTACGGTTCGCGGTTTTTGGGAGGTAATCCGCATCGCATTTTGTTTTTCTGGCACAGCATCGGCAATCAGTTTCTCACTTTTTTGTCCAATGCTTTCACCAACCTGAATCTGACGGATATGGAAACCTGCTACAAACTTTTTCGCACCGACATCATTCAAAGCCTTGATTTAAAAGAAAAACGTTTTGGATTTGAGCCTGAAGTAACCGCAAAAATAGCCCGCGTGCCTAAAATCAGAATTTACGAAGTTGGTATTTCTTACTATGGCCGCACCTACGAGGAAGGCAAAAAAATAGGTTGGCGCGACGGCTTCCGAGCCATTTACTGCATTTTGAAATACAACATTTTTTCAAAATAAAAAAAGCGCTCCCTAGGCGGGGAGCGCGGTTCTAAAATGCAAGTTTCCCAATATTAATCAATCAAAATCATCTTTTTGGTGGCAGTGTTTTTGGCGGCCTCGAGGCGATAGTAGAAAATGCCCGAAGCAGGTAATTCACTGCGATGAATACTGATTTCGTGGTATCCGCTTTGCCAGTTGCCGGCAAATTTTTTCACCACTTTGCCGGATACGTCAAAGACTGTGACAGACGCATTGCCGGACTCGGGCAACTGGAAACCGATCACCGTACCGTCGGCAAACGGGTTGGGTTTGTTTTGATACAAATCGAACCCGTCGGCTTGAGCCCCGTCGCCAAAATCCAGCGCCACGTGCATCATTTCGCCGTCAAATTTGTACGCCTCTGCCGCGGTGTAGCTGGAATTTATTTTCAAAACGTCGCTCAACTGTGCCGGCGCTTTCGCGCGGAAAGTCATAGCAAATTTCAACTCGCCGCTTTCCAGCGATTTCCGGGCGGCATTGTCCCAACTCGCCGTGATAATACCTTCATTCAAAAATGCCAGTCCGAAATTTTCCAAACCAAACCACTCATTCTCATCCAAATCCACAAATTCGAGCAACTGCGGATCAAACTGGAAAGTAAACTGAAATCCCAGCAAGTTTTCATCTTTCGAAGGTTCGAAATCCAGCGTGATTTCTTCGCCGGGTATGAGCGTTTTATCCTGTGTTTTGATGGTCAGCGTCTCATCGAAAGAGCGGTCGTCCAAATCGCCGGACAGGTTGCTCGTCGTTTTGGCATTGCCGTTTATGTCGCCTATTTTGATGGCTACAAAATCTGCATCCAGCTTATCTGTTGAAAAATTATTGATACTCAACACTTCCGGGAAAGGCTGCGCAAAAGGATTGGTCGGATCGGTGAATCTGAAATCTTTTCTGACAAAACGCCATGACGTGTTGCTTCTCAAATTCGGTATCACCCTCAGAATCAACTTGCGCAATTCCACCATGTCGAAAGTGGTCACGCTGCCGGATTTGTTGGCATCGGCCGCGATAATTTTGTACGGCGAATCCAGTTTTTGTACGCCCAAAATATGCTTGCTGATGAGCGTAAGGTCGAAGGTAGTCACGCCGTTGGTCGGATCCTCGTCTTTGTACGGAGCAACCGTGTAGTCGTAATCTTTCGCCACGTTTGGAAAATCAAACATTCCGTCGTCGGTGGTCATGGCAGACAAAGGCCGGTTGCCGCTCAAATCCACTTTTACGCCGCCCACGCCTTTATTTTTTTCGGTAGAAATATTTCCGATGATTTTCGAACCTGTGCGACACATGAACATATTGTCCTGCACGTCTATAAAAGTGACGCAGAAGTCCCAATTGTCAAAAACATCGCCCACCCACATTTGTACGTAATTAATTCCGAGATCGCGGCAGCGGAACATGACCGTGTCGGTAGCCGGCACATTCATTTGATAGTCGGCCGCGGTGATCTGGCGGTCGCCGTTTACATCCACAATTCTGTTAATTCTAAAGCGAAGAGCATTGCGTGGCGTACAGTTATCAGAACTGCTTCCCTGCTCAAAATCGGTAGCCCAAAGCGAAACCGTGCCGTTTTGCATAAGGTCAACAGACAAGCCGTTGATACAAATCGGAGTCGGCTTTTTGCAATCTTTTACTGTGAAAATAATTTCCTTTTGTGCGCGATTGCCACAGCCGTCTCTCACCTCGTATATGAGTTTGTGTCTTCCAAAAGGCAGGCTACGTTTGAATCTGTTGATGCCATTGATGTCGTTGGTACCATCGTTGTAAAGATCCAATTTCCATTTGACGTCCAAATCCGAAGTACATTCCTCCTGAATGTCGGGCAAAATGTCCACATCGCCCGTACATTGCTGTGTGTAGCCTCCGCAAAACTCCGTCGGTCCGTTGTAAGTAATTACCGGCGGCACGTCGTCCACTACTTTTATAATTTGCTGATACTGATAATATCCGAAAGCATTGTAAGTCGAATCCGTCACCATAATACCGTCGGGATGATGCGGCACAAGAACAGGTTGGCTGTGTCCGTCGTAGGCGCACCAGTTCATTATCGTCCAGGTACGTATGATTTTATAACAGGCGCCGTCGCTGGAAATATCAAACCTTAAATCTTCATAAGTATAGGCCAACCTGTCACATTCATTCTGTGTAAAAGTAAGTTTCGGTGCATCTTCCATATCGCCGCATTTGCCCATCCAGTCGGCTGGGAAATTGATTTTATAATCAAAAACTGCCTTTATATGAATGGTTTGGCGGCAAAGTCCCAAAGACTGGTTGCCCGAAGAATCAGTAGCAATAAAACGCCGCACTATTGTGCCGATACCGCACACGTCCACGTCCACATCAGGCGTGAGTTCTTTTACCCAGGCTCCGCAATTATCGGTAGCAGTCGCCTTTCCAAAATAGCTTTGAAGCACAGTAGTGTCTGTGAATCGCAAGTGATGGGTTTCGGTGCAGGTAGTCCATATATCTGCCGGCGCCTGGCAAACGGGCCGCAATTTGTCTTTTACGTGTACTTCCACCATACACTGATTAAAATTGCCCGAGCAATCATAAGCGCGTAAAATGACCATAACGGTGTCGCCTATTTCGCTGCAATTAAAAACAATGTGAGAGTCAAAAAGCGAATCCGGCTCGTTCATCCTTTTCACCACAAATGAGTCCAGACAACAATTGTCATAACTTGCCTCGTCAAATTTGTCGGCTTTCACCCTGCCTGTTCCGTCAATAGTCAGGCTGACGTCCGTTACCTCCCGGCAAATCATAACAGGAACCGCATCATCAATCACGCGCAAGTCCACAAAATATTCGGTGCGATTACCACAGGCATCAGTAGCCACATATTTGATGGTATGCGTGCCTTCCGGCAAACCCGGCTGCGGAATACGTCCGCCATTTTTTCCATCAACACCGTTGGTATAAATGGCCTCGCCTACCGGAGTATAAATTTGAACCGTCCAGCCGGTTTGG
>CALMIT010000053.1 GCA_937864255.1 uncultured Saprospiraceae bacterium | reverse complement strand
CAATATCCGCGACGACGGCGACGCTTATATTTTGAACGGCGCAAAAATGTGGATTACCAATTCGCCGGTAGCCGACATCGCAGTAGTGTGGGCAAAAGACGAACAGGGAATCGTGCGCGGACTGATAGTGGAAAAAGACATGAAGGGTTTTTCAGCGCCGGAAATAAAAGGCAAATGGTCTTTGAGAGCGTCCGTCACGGGCGAGTTGGTTTTTGAAGACGTGCGCGTGCCGAAGAAAAATGTGCTGCCGAATGTACAAGGCATGAAGGGTCCGCTTTCCTGCCTGTCGAAAGCGCGTTACGGTATCGCTTGGGGCGTGATAGGCGCTGCTCTGGATTGTTACGATTCTGCACTGCGTTACTCGCAGGAAAGAATGCAGTTTGGAAAACCTATCGGGCAATTTCAGCTTACGCAAAAAAAACTGGCAGAGATGATTACCGAGATTACAAAGGCGCAATTGCTGGTTTGGCGTTTGGGTACTTTAGCCAATGAGCATAAAGTCACGCCGGCGCAAATTTCAATGGCAAAGCGGAACAATGTGATGATGGCTCTGGAAATCGCCCGCGAAGCGCGGCAAATACACGGCGGTATGGGCATCACCAACGAATACCCGGTGATGCGCCACATGATGAACCTGGAAACCGTGCTGACTTATGAAGGCACGCACGACATTCACCTGTTGATCACAGGAATGGACGTGACGGGACTGAATGCTTTTTCTTAAAAGAATCATAAACCTGCCATGCGCAGGAAGTATGGGTCGAAAAAATGGCGATCTCACAAAACAATCTTTGGTATGTATGTCGTTATTTGAAAGCTACCCGAATTAATTATTCCAAATTAAACCGAATAGAATGTTTCGGAATTTTTTGATTTTATGTTTGCAGCTATTTATAGCGGCTGCTATTTACGGACAAGGCGATACCATCAAACTTATCAATCCCTCGTTTGAGGACACTCCCAAAAACAGTGTTCCGCCACGGGGCTGGTATGATTGCGGTTTCGAAAATGAAACCCCGCCCGATGTACAACCCCTCGGCACAAACGGATTTAACGTAAACAAATCTCCGGCGCACGGCAATACTTACATGGGACTGGTAGTGCGGGATAATGAAACCTGGGAAGCTGTTTCCCAAAGGCTGAGCCGAAATTTAAAAAAAGGAAAATGTTACGAATTCACCATTCA
>CALMIT010000052.1 GCA_937864255.1 uncultured Saprospiraceae bacterium | reverse complement strand
CGAGTGAGAGAATACCCGCCGTTTTGCCGGCAAGGCATTCTCCACCCTGTTATCACTTCGTTACTGTATCAAAATCATCTTTTTGATTGCCGAATGACCGGAAGTCTGAAGGCGGTAGTACAAAATTCCTTTTTCATCAAAGTCATCTTTGGTCAGTTCGATCTGATTGATGCCTGAGTTGAAAGTTTGCCTTACCGTTTTCAAAATTTTCCCGGAGACATCAAAAATGCTCAATGTAGCTTCCGTGGATTCGGGCAACATAAACTTGATCACCGTAGATTGGCTGAAAGGATTCGGCTCGTTTTGAAACAACTGGAAAGTCGGATGGGAGATTACCGCCGCCTCGTTTCCATCTTTAAACTGCAAACCGACCTGTAAAAACTCGCCTGTTTTGTTGTAGGCTTCTGCCGCTGTCAGGCTGCCGTCTATCCAGAAATTGGCGCTCGTCGTTAGCGTGTTCAACGCTTTTACCCGAAGGCTGAAAACCGGCTGTTTTGAATCAAGCGCAACGGCTCCCGCAGTGTTCCAACTTACAGTGACGGCGCCTTCATCGAGGTGTACGAGTCCGAAATTTCCTTCATCCAAACCATCGCCCGGTACAAGTTCCAGAACTTCTATCGCCGAAGGATCGAAATTTAAGGTGTACTGATAACCCGAAATCAACTCGGCGTCTGCTACATAAAAATCAAGCGTAGCTTCTTCGCCGGCGGTCAATGCTTTTTCGGCTGTTTCAAAATTGAAATTTCCTTCAAAGCTGCGATCATCAAGCCCGTTCAATTGGTTCGTTTTCGCACTGTTGTTGACGTCTCCGATTTTTATGGCTACAAAATTCACGTCGCTGCGCGATTGCGAAATATTGTTTACGCTAAACAACTCGGGGAAACGTGGCGTCCAGGGATTTTGAGGATTTGGAAAAGCATAATCCGTCCGCACAAATCTCCAGGAAGTATTATTCGGCAATTCGTCAATTACTCTCAATATCAACTTGCGCAATAAAACGAGGTCAAGCGTGGTGACCGTACCGGAATTATTGGCGTCAGCAGCTATGATTTGATACGGCGACTGAAATATTCCCACCCTCAAAATGTGTTTGGAAATAAGCGTCAAATCGAAGGTAGTGACACCGTTGATGTGATCTTCATCAAGCTGCGGCACAACGGTATAATCAGCGCCCGTCTGCAAGTCGGCAAAACTGAATCGCCCCGCCAAATCTGTTTTTAACATACGCCCGTTAATACCGCTCAGATTTACGTCCACATTCAAAACCGGATCGCCGTCATTCCGCTTCACAACGCCGGAGAGCGCTGGTCGCGAACCTGTACAATTACTCGGTAAATTGTCTTGCACCTCTACGGTATCGGTACAAAAATCCTGGTTGCCGTAAGCATCGGTTACCCAAAGCTGAACAATACGGAAACCCAGGCTATCGCAGGTATATACCCTTGTTGAGTCAGCAACATCCGGTGAGAATGAGAAGGTTACAGGCGTACAATTATCGCTGCTGCTCGCATCTATTTCCCTCGCAAATACAATCACGTCTCCACCGCTGCCGATAGTAGTAGAAATACTTTTACAAACCGGCGTGGGCGCAATGGTATCTCTCACGATGACAGGGAAAGTACAGGTGCTGGCATTATTACAACCGTCCCGCGCCATAATGTTTACGGTATAATTGCCGATAGGCACATTATTGACCATTCCAAATTGATTGGTAAGATTTCCGCTGACAACAAAAGTTATATCGCTGCTGCAATCCGTCACGGCAGGGGTGTCAATCGTTACCTGCGCGAGACAATTTGCGCCGACATAAGCGAAAAGAGTATCAGGACAAGTAAGCACCGGACCCTGACTGTCTATGACTTTCAAAGTCTGATTGTGCTTCCAAATGCCAACCGGACGAGGCTGATTCGGATCGTAAGTACACCAGTCAATGATTGTCCAGGTTCTGATTATTTTAAAACAAGCCCCCTGTACGACGGTGAAAAGTTCATCTTTATAATTTACCATCAAATCCGCACAGAATGAGTCTCTCGGAAAAACCGGATAGTCATATCCCGGCGCCAGAGAATCGGGATGCAGACCGCGTCCGCAATCGTTTGTGAATGTGGTATCCTTGGGCCACACTATTGTCGTAGAATCAAACGGATGGTCATTGATTACAGTAATCATTTGCGTACAGGTGCGCGTATTTGAATTGATATCCGTTGCACTGAAAGTCCGCGTTATTTTACCTATTCCGCATCTGTCGCGCATATCCACATCCGAGAAATTTACCCTCAATAAGGGACACGCATCCACCACGATAGGGTTACCTGTTACCGCAAAATTGAACACATCGTCTTTGCAGCCCAATGTTATCATTGGAGGGCAGATCATATTTGGCGGCAACTTATCCTGCACATCCACTTGCACCATACACTCGTTATAATTGCCCTCGCAATCATAGACACGAACAATAACCAAAACTGAATCATTGCCGTCGCTGCAAGTAAATGTTTCTGTAGTACCAAATTCGGAATCAGGCTCGCCCATTCGTTTTACTTCAAACCTGTCAAGGCAGCAATTGTCATAACTGCCCGCATCAAAAGAAGTCGCATCTATTGTGGCGGAGCCGGCAATCGTCAGCGAAACTGTCAAAAATTCTACACATACGGCAACCGGTTCAATCAAATCCTGCACAGTAACCGTGACGGTACAGGTGGAGCGGTTGCCACAGCTATCGCTCACCGCGTATGTCACCACATGGTCGCCTATCGGAAATCCGGCTATCAAACCGCCGTTGCTGTTTATAACTCCGTAAGGTGAAGAAATTTGTACAATCACTCCGCTGCAATCGTCTGTTGCCGCCACAGGCGGAAAAAGTACAGTGGCCGTACAATCGTCCGGATCAGTGCTGGCAATAAAATCATCCGGGCAAGTATATACAGGCGGCGTTGTATCCTCGAATTTAATTACCTGTGTATGTTTTAACGGATTAACTCCCGGAATCAAAGGACTGCACCAATCCAGTATCGTCCATTCGCGGAGTATTTTTTTGCTTCTTCCGCAAACAGGCAATATTACATCCACATAACCTACGTTCAGCATGCAAAGATTTCCGCCCGTTCGTAAAGGTTCTCCGTCTATGGTAGGCCAGCCCGTGCTGTCCGGATGAGCGGCTGACATGGGCAAAGCGCAATCCAAAAACGGATTTTGCATTCCGTCATAATTAGGCGGAAATACGACATCGGCAAGGCTTTTTCTCACCACCTTGATGATTTGTTTACAGGTAGGAGAAGTATTATTAAAACGATCTTTCGCCCGCCAACTGCGCTCAATAATCCTGACAGTTCCATCTGCTCTTCCGCAACTGAAATCAACGTAGGTTTCACCCACCAATTGAGGCGTGACAAATTGCTCGCAATTGTCAATGGCAATCGGTGTTGGAATGGAATCAAGGTTTGCCGTACAACTTACCGTTATCGTATCCAACCCAACAGGAATGATACCTGCAAGATTGCCCGAAGCAGGCAGGGCTGGTCCAGACACATTCCACTGATAAGCGCCCGATTGTCCGTTTTGAAAAGTAGTAGTTACCAAACTATAATTACCCGGCACAAGATTTAACATGAGTACAATTGCCGGTCCCTGAAACGAACTGCCGCTGTCATCATCTGCCGCCAAAAGGTTTTGGCAGGGAATTGCAGGATCAAATCCGCCGGAGTATAAAGCTCCAAAAGCATCCGGTATCGTCGTGGAAGTCATGTCAAACATATACGTTCCTCCGATGGGTATCGAAAAGTTTACAACTTCATAATTCACATTCGTCCCGACCGCAGAAACAATACAAGTAGCGGGCAAAGAACCCGGGGTAAAAGTAGTAGGACGATTGAATGTCTGGTCTGCTCCATCTATCGTCCCGCTCAGCGTATTGGTCGGCGTCAGAGCATTGCAGTTGATCACCGGCGCCATTTTATCTTCGACAATCAGATTGCCCCAGCAGTAATTACCTGAACAGCGAT
>CALMIT010000051.1 GCA_937864255.1 uncultured Saprospiraceae bacterium | reverse complement strand
TTTCCCGTTTCATGGAACAATATTGATATGAAAATCGGCGGTTCGCACGGACTGGATCAGGATATGAATTACACCATCGCTGCCAAAGTACCGCGTAAGCTGCTCGAAAAAACGCAACTGACCTCGGCGGCAAATTCCGGGCTGAATTTGCTCAACAAAGAAGCCTCAAAACTCGGAATGAATCTGAATGCGGGCGAATTTATCAATGTCGGACTGAATATTTTGGGCACCATTTCCGACCCGAAAGTAAATGTAAAACTACTCGGCACCGACGGGAAAGCGCTCGACGTAGTGGAAACGGTGAAAGAGGAAGTGAAAGAAAAAGTGGAAGAGAAAATTGGGGAGGTAAAAGAAAATGTGCAGGAGGAAGTGGATAAACAAAAAGAAGAATTGCGCAAAAAAGCCGACGCCGAAATTCAAAACCTGATGAAACAGGCGGAAGCTACCGCACAAAAAATCAGGGACGAAGGTAAAAGTGCTGCCGAACAGGCGCGCAAGGTTGGTTACGAACAGGCGGACAAATTGGAAAAAGAAGCGGGCAGCAATCCGCTCAAAAAAGCGGGCGCCAAAGTAGCCGCTGACAAGATTCGGAAAGAAACGGATAAAAAGGCGACTCAAATTCAAAACGAAGCAAATGCCAAAGCCGATGCTGTTTTGCAAAAAGCGCGCGAGGAGTCTGAAAAAGTGAAAACCAAGTACGGAATTTGACAGCCTGCACACAAAAAAGCCCGCATCAGACTCTGATGCGGGCTTTTTTTGTGGCGTGTCTGCGCGATTTATTTATTGTGATATTCCTCCCAACTGGCGTAGCCGTCAGAGAGGTTGATGATTTTCGGAAAACCCGCCAACTGCATCATGGAGCAGGCTTTGAGGCTGCGCACGCCGGCCTGGCAATATACCAGGTAAGTTTTATTGGCATCCAGTGATTTGATTTTGTCATTAAAATTCTCGTTTTCCACGTCAATGTTGATAGCGCCGTCAATGTGTCCGGCGTTAAATTCACCCTCCGTCCGAACGTCTAAAACTACCGCGTCCGGCGTATTTTGAATTTGATATTCAAATTCGCGGGGGTCCACATTTTTCATGATTTTTTCTACTGGAGCGGGCTTTTTTTCAGCGGCTGCCGCAGCACCGGCGTTGGTGTTTTGAGTCTGCGATTGGCAACTGCCCGTCATAAAAACTACGGCAAAAAGTAAAGTAGCAAACAGAGTAGTACGCATTTTTTACAGTTTTATAAATGGTTTTGTGATTGAAATATTCGAATCAAAAAGGATTTTCAACTGGTAGTTTCCGCTTTTCAAAAACCGAACCGGAACGGCATTTTTTTGTAAATCAACAGGCTGCAAATCTGCCAGTTTTTTGCCGGAAAGGTCAAAAATTTCAAAACGTTTTATGGTTGAAAATTTCAAATCGCCCGTTTCGACAAAAAGCAAATCGCCCGCCGGATTTGGATAAATTTTCAACTGTTCGCCCGTTTTTTCCTGCACAGAAGTCAAATCCATGCGCCTCACTTCAGCCTTTGCTACCAGCCAGATTTCAGGGTCGAAAATTACGGAATCCGTTTCAAAACCCGGATCAAATGAAAAAGTTTGACCCGAAAACAGGTGATCAGCCACGAATATGGAATCTCCGTTTTGACCGCTTAATTGCAGCGGCACAGGCAGATCAAAAAACTGAATCGAAGGGTGGGAAGTAGTTTGATCTATACGCAATGTGATCTCCGTGTTGCCCGACTTCCACCATTCAATTTCGTATGCCGGATAGCCCTGCTGATATATCCATTTGTTGAAAAAATCGCTCAAGTCCAGGCCGCTTTGTTGTTCAAAATGCCGGCGCAAATCCTGAGTTTTTGCAAAGCCGAACGCCAGTGCAGGGTCGTTGAGATAATTGCGAATTGCCTGAAAAAAATCTGCATCGCCCATTTTCCAGCGAAGCATATGCAGCACCATTGCTCCTTTTGTGTAGCTTAGGCGGCCGCTGAAAATACGACTGAAAGACGTTGTGTCATCTACCCAGACAGAGCCGTCCGGTTGCGAGATGACGTCGTTTACCTGGTTGCGCAGCCATCCGTCCCAGGGTCCGAAGCGCAGACCGAATTGATAAGTCAGCCCTTCAAAATAGGTAGCAAAACCTTCATTGAGCCAAATATCTTCCCAACTTCCGCAGGTAATTTTGTCGCCAAACCACTGATGAGCCAATTCGTGCGCCTGGAGCAAAGGCGAAAAACTGCCCATGAAACTCATCGTGGTATGTTCCATTCCGCCGCTAAAATTGCATTGCGCATGTCCGTATTTTTCATCGGCAAAAGGATAAGTGCCCGCGAGGTCATTGAAAAGGTTCATAAAATCCAGCGTTCGTTTGGTTTGCGTCTGTGCATCCGATAAAATTTCCGGATACACGTAATTCAAGATCGGAATCGAATCGCCGTTGTCCAAAATCAGGTAATCAGTATATTCCACGTAATTGGTCACCGCAAAGGACACCAAATAAGCCGGGATAGGGTAGCGGTGTTTCCAGTGATAAGTTGCCTGCTGATTTTCAACCCGGGTTTCTGTCAAAATACCGTTGCCCGCAGCTTTATAAATTGCCGGCGTCGTGATAAAAACATCAATCGAGTCAGCTTTGTCTTCTAGGTCTTGCTTGCATGGCCGCCAGTCTCTCGCCCCGTAAGGTTGGGAGAGCGTCCAGATAACCGGCACGGTGTCGGGTCCATGAAATTTTTGTTCAAACGAACCGAAGCCGCTGGTCGGCGGCGTACCCTGGTAAAAAATTATAATTGAGTCGGTTGCCAGATTTGCTACCGCGGTGGAAAGATCAATGCGCAGCAGGTCGTCGGGCAGTTTTTCAAAATTCATTTTTTCATTATGAAAAATGATCGAATCTACCGCCAGACTACCCGACATATCAAAATAAATCTGGCTGAAATTTTCCGATAAAGATTTAAAACGAGTCATCACCGCGCCTCTGATATATCTGACCGCGGGGTCTATTTCCCATTCAAAGCGATGGTATAACACGTCATAATCGGTAGTAAATTTTTGCTGGGGAGGGTTGATTTTTCCGGAGCGCGCCTTCATTTCTGCTTCTATCAGCGTGTGGTAATCTATGATTTCCTGCGCGCCGAGTGTGAGATGCAGTAAAAATGCCAGAAGAAAAACACCGGGAATTTTCATAAACTGATTTTTTAAAATGGGAAAATGCGAATTTAAGCCTTTCCGGCAAGCACCCGCCCGCGTCTTTTTTTCAAAATCGGGTTTTGGCATTCCTGCACACAAAAAAAGATGCCATGAACCTCAGGCTCACGGCATCCTGCTTTTGCCATGTTTTTGTGTTTATTGTTTTATCTGTTTTTGTACATTTTGCCAGCTTCCGCCGTTGTACGTCTCAATCCCGTTGTGCTTTAAAATACCCTCCGCAGCGCCGCTGCGATTGCCGCTGACGCAGCAGGTAATAATCGGTTTATTCAGTTTTTTCAAACTTTGAATATGACTGCCGATCTGATCGAGCGGTATATTTTTGGAGCCTTTGATATGACCTTCTCTGAACTCTGCCGCCGAACGAACGTCAACAATTACTGCGCCGCGTGCAATTATGCCCGACAAATCGGCGCCGGCAAATAAGCTTTTAAATACCTGAAACATAACTCAATAATTGATTTTGTGTGATTAAAAGTTTTTGTGTTTATTTGAATTTACTGCAAAGTAAAGCAGCCGGCGCTCCGGCATCAGTGATGCGTATCACAGGCATGTATTTTTAGAAATTTTTTAAAAAATGACAGAACAACACCGCATTACCATCCAAAAAACAGCGCACTATTTTACCATCGGAAAGGCTTCGCGGGATATTGAGGATTTTTGGATTTGCTGTCATGGCTATGGTCAATTGGCAGAGCATTTCATCCGACGCTGTGAAGCGCTGAATGATGGCAAAACTTTCATACTTGCGCCCGAAGGACTGTCCAGATTTTATACCGAAGGGCTGGCGGGAAAAGTATGAAAG
>CALMIT010000050.1 GCA_937864255.1 uncultured Saprospiraceae bacterium | reverse complement strand
TGCCGAAAGGCTGGGTTTTACAGATTTGCAAATACTGGCGCCGAAGCAGGTTTTGAAAAAACTGGTGACGTGGACGACCGGCGGGCAGGCGGAAAAATTGCAACAAACACTGCTGGAATGCGGCGCATTTCAACCAACTATTATCCGCACCGACGCTGCATCCCCGATCAGGCTGGAAATGATTTTTCCGGAAGTCGCAAAAAATGCGGTCGTGGAGGCGCTTTTTAAAAATCATCCGGCCGGACAGCCCGTTTTCGACATTTTACCCACCGAAAATGTGTATCCAGAAATCGGCAGCGGAATGCTGGGCAGCCTGCAAATGCCGATGAGCGAGGAAGCTTTTTTAAAAATGGTGAAAAAACAAATGCGCGCCGGATGTGTTCGTCATACGCAACTTTTGGGCAGGCAGGTGAGCAAAGTAGCCATTTGTGGCGGATCCGGGGGATTTCTTTTGCCGAATGCAATAGCGGCGGGCCCCGATGTGTTCATTACCGCCGATTACAAATACCACGAATTTTTTGACGCAGACGGGAAAATCGTGATCGCCGACATCGGGCATTACGAAAGCGAGCAGTTTACCATACAACTTTTGTTTGATATTTTGTCGGAGAAATTTCCTACTTTTGCGCTCCATTTGACGGAAGTCAACACCAACCCTGTCCGTTATTTGTGAAAAACAACTGATAATCAGCACTTTCAACTTAATTTCAATAAAAACATGGCCGTAGCACAACAAGAATTAAGCGTTGCCGAAAAGCTTAAACAACTGTATGAATTGCAGTTGATTGACTCTCAAATTGACGAAATCCACATCATGAAAGGCGAGCTTCCGATGGAAGTGAGCGACCTGGAAGACGAAATCGCCGGGATGGAAACCCGCAGCGCGCGTCTTCAATCGCAAGTGGAAGAACTGGAGCACGAAATCAACAAGCACAACGGAAACATCAAAGAAGCCGAGGCTTTGATCAAAAAATACCAGACGCAGCTCGACAATGTGAAGAACAACCGTGAATTCGAGGCGCTTTCAAAAGAAATCGAAATGCAACACCTCGAAATCAAACTTTCGGAAAAAAGAATCCGCGAGTTTAAAACGGCGCTGGAAAATAAGCAACAGACCCACGAAGTGACGGTGCAAAAACTGGAGCAAAAGAAAAAAGACCTTGATACGAAAAAGGTTGAGCTTCAACAAATCATCGAAAAAACAGAGCAGGAAGAAGATAAACTGCGCAAAAAATCTGAAAAAGCGCGTAAAAAAATTGAGGAGCGCCTGCTTCGCGCTTACGACAAAACACGTACTTCTTACCGCAACGGTCTGTCGGTTGTGACCATCGAACGCGACGCCTGCGGCGGTTTCTTCCATATTATTCCGCCACAAAAACAGTTGGAAATCAGCCAGCGCAAAAACATCATCGCTTGCGAACACTGCGGCAGAATTTTGGTGGACACCCAAATTTTGAACCTGGGTAACGAAGAAGAAAGCGAATAGATAAAAAAACCTTTTGCACATTTAAAGTGCAAAAAACAACCAACACAGCCTAAATTTGAATCAAATTTAGGCTGTGTTATTTTAGGCCTTCTTGAATTTCCATTATTCCTGTAAAACTACCTACCGATGATTCGTTACTTTTTTGCCTGCTGTTGTTTCGCGCTATCAAGCGCTCTTTCTGCTCAAATTGACATCCCGGGCACTATCCAAAGTGGCGGACTTACCCGCGAATACATATTGTACCGTCCTGCGATTTATACAGGCGCTACGCCGGTTCCGCTAATTATTAATTTGCATGGATATGGTTCTAACAATCTGGAACAGGAATTTTATGGCGATTTCCGCGGCATCGCCGATACCGCAAATTTTCTAATCGTACACCCAAACGGGACGCTGGACAGGCAGGGCAATCGCTTCTGGAATACTTTCGGCACAGGAGAGGTAGTGGATGACGTAACTTTTATCGCCAATTTGATAGACACTTTATCTGCTTTGTACAATATTGATCCGCAGCGCATTTATTCGACAGGGATGAGCAACGGCGGGTTTATGAGCTATTCGCTGGCTTGTGAACTCAACGACAGAATTGCGGCAATCGCCTCTGTGACGGGCAGCATGATCGCACCAAAATTGACTGCCTGCAACCCGCAACGCCCCGTGCCGGTGATGGAAATACACGGCACTGCCGACAACGTCGTTCCCTACGACGGTTCCGTGCTGAATACTTTTGTCCCAATTTCCACGCTGGTGAATGCCTGGGTGAATTTTAATCATTGCGACCCGACGCCTGTATTTAACACCGTGCCGAATACAAATACAACCGACGGCTGTACTGCCGAGCATTACGTGTATGGCGGCGGCGATGCGGGAAGCACTGTTGAACATTTTAAAATTATCGGAGGCGGGCATACTTGGCCTGGTTCGCCTTTTATTATCGGAATTACCAATCAGGATATAAAAGCCAGCGAGGAAATCTGGCGTTTCTTTCGCAAGTATAAACTTGACGGGCTGACAAATACAACTCAAATTGAGCCGACAGCAAATTGGACGGTCTTCCCAAACCCGGCTACCGATTATTTGATACTTCAATCAAACCTTCAAACGCCTGTACAAAATATAAAAGTCTGGAACGCGACCGGGCAATTGGAGCGGGTTATAAAACCCGAGGGCACAAATTTTATCCGATTGAAAACAGGCGCCTGGCAAAAAGGGCTGTATTTTTTGACTATCGAACAGGCGGGAAAAACGGAATGCTTGCGCGTGCTGAAAATCTGATCCGGCTTTGATTAATCAAACTTTAACGATTCTTTGACCGTCCGGCAAAGCTGGTTTTTCAATAATGCCGAAAGACTTGCGTTTTTTTGCAACCGTATTTTAATCGCCAATAGAAATTTATTTTTTGATATGAGACCACTGATTTCTTTTTGCCTCTTCTTTTTGTTTTTGTCTGAATTTTCATTTGCACAAAAATCTCCCCAGATGACCGCCGCCTCCGAAAGCGACCCCGAAGCAAAGGCGGTTTTGCAAAAAGTGCGCAAAAAATACGAAGCCTACAAAAACCTGGAAGCCGCATTTTCACTGATAGTTGAAATTCCCGAGCAGCCCGCCAAAACCGAAAAAGGCATTATCACCCAGGCAGGAAAATCGAATTACAAAGTCGAACTACCCGAACAAACCTGGTGGAGCGACGGCAAATCGCTCTGGATTCATCAAAAAGAAAAAAAACTGGTACAAATAAATGACGCCGCCGACCCCGAAGACGGCTCGCTCTCGCCACAGGATTTGCTGCGCATTTATGAAAGGTCGGATTTCGTTTACGTGCTGGTCAATGAATATTCGGACAAAAAAAGAATCCTCCAGCAAATCGAATTAAAACCGCTCGACAAAAACACGGACTACCACAAAATCCGCATCGAAGTGGACAAGAAAACCGCCGACCTGGTCAACGTAAAAGCCTTTTTCAAAGACGGCGCGCGCTACACCGTGCAACTCGACAAAATCACGCCGAATAAAACATTGCCCGCCGGATTCTTCACCTTCGATGCAAAAAAATTGCCGGGCGTGAAAGTGGAAGATTTGCGCATTGACTGACCTTTTCCAAAGCCGGCTTAAAAATTTTTCCGCTTCCTTTTTTGAAAGCCTAATGCTTACCTTTGCCGCATGGGCTGGAAAGCAACATTGATAAAACCATTTGCCAAAAAAATTGCCGGCGACATCCGCCGCTGGTCGCACGACGCCGTGGCTTGCCAGGAGGCGATTTTTAAAAATTTAATCCAAAAAGGCAGCCGGACGGCTTTCGGAAAAGATCACGGTTTTGATAAAATAAAAACCTACGAAGATTTCAAATCTGCCGTCCCGATTCGCGATTATGAAGGCATAAAAGCCTACATAGAGCGCGTAAAAAAAGGCGAACCGGACGTAATCTGGCCGGGCAAACCGGCTTACTTCGCCAAAACTTCCGGCACTACTTCCGGCATCAAATACATCCCGCTGACCAAAGACAGTCTGCCCAATCATTTCGGCTCCGCGCGCAACGCGCTTTTCAATTACGCCGTTCAGTCAGGCAATTTTGCTTTTTTTGAAGGCAAGGTCATTTTCCTGTCGGGCAGCCCCGAACTGGATTATATCGCGGGCATTCCGACGGGGCGGCTTTCCGGCATCGTCAATCATCAGGTACCCGCCTGGCTGCGCACCAATCAACTGCCGTCTTACAAAACCAACTGTATCGAAGAATGGGAGGAAAAAGTGGAAGCCATCGTGCGCGAAACTTTGCCGGAAGATATGCGCCTCATCAGCGGCATTCCACCCTGGGTGCAGATGTATTATGAAAAATTGCTGGAAAAATCGGGCAAAAAAACCATCGCCGAAATTTTCCCGAACCTCTCGGTTTTTGTGTATGGCGGCGTAAATTTTGAGCCATATCGCTCAAAATTGGAGGAACTAGTGGGCAAGCGACTTGACAGCGTGGAAACTTACCCCGCTTCCGAGGGCTTCATCGCTTTCCAGGACGATTACCGCCAAAACGGACTTTTATTGAATGCCAATTCGGGCATCTTTTTCGAATTCATACCGCTCTCCGAAATCAATTCCGAAAATCCGAAACGAGTGTGGCTGAAGGACGTGGAAGTCGATGAAAATTACGTCATCATTATCAACAATAATGCGGGTTTGTGGGGTTACAATATCGGCGACACGGTTGCTTTTCAAAGCCTCCGGCCGCCGCGCCTGCTGGTGACGGGCAGGGTCAAACATTTTATCTCGGCTTTCGGCGAACACGTGATCGGCAAGGAAGTGGAAGAAGCGATGCTGGCAGCTACAAAAGTGCAGCCGGTGAATGTGGTAGAATTTACAGTAGCGCCGCAGGTAAATCCTCCCGACGGCGCCTTGCCTTTCCACGAGTGGTTTGTCGAATTTGATGCAATGCCGGCTTCGCTCGAAAATTTTGCCGAACTTTTGAATACCGAAATGGTCAAGCAAAATATTTATTACCAGGATTTGATCGAGGGCAATATTTTACAAAAACTGAAAATCACACCGCTGCGCCGCGACGCTTTTCGCGAATACATGAAATCGCAGGGCAAACTCGGCGGTCAAAATAAAGTGCCCCGCCTGTCGAACGACCGGAAACTCGCTGTCGAACTGGAAAAGTACAAACTCTGATTTTTTCTTTTTTAAAAGACCAGATAAACCATGACAGATTTTCAAAAATCAATACTGGAAGGTATCCCTTCCGAGCTACCGCCCCAAAAACCATTCGATCCGGAGGTAAGCCACGCACCCCGCCGGGTCGTTGAAGGCGTACTTTCTTTGAAAGAAAAAAAGCTGGCTTTGCGCAATGCGCTCCGCTATTTTGACGCAAGACACCACGCCGTGCTCGCGCCCGAATTTGCGGATGAGTTGGAAAAATACGGGCGCATTTACATGCATCGTTTTAGACCGGATTATGCAATGCACGCGCGCCCGGCCGAAGATTATCCCTGCCGGTCAAAACAGGCGGCGGCAATCATGCTGATGATTCAAAATAATCTGGACCCAAAAGTGGCCAAACATCCGCACGAACTCATCACTTATGGTGGAAATGGGGCGGTATTTCAAAATTGGGCGCAATATCTTTTGACCATGCAATACCTGGCCAACATGACCAACGAGCAGACGCTGGTCATGTATTCCGGGCATCCGCTCGGACTTTTTCCATCGCATAAAGAGGCGCCCAGGGTAGTCGTGACCAACGGCATGATGATTCCCAATTATTCAAAAAAAGACGATTGGAATAAATACAACGCACTCGGCGTGACTCAATACGGACAAATGACCGCAGGTTCGTTTATGTACATTGGCCCGCAGGGAATTGTGCACGGCACTACCATCACGCTGCTGAATGCCGGCAGAAAAATGGGACTGGGACAAGATGATCTGCGTGGAAAAATTTATGTGACCTCCGGGCTGGGCGGCATGTCGGGAGCACAGGCCGGCGCGGCCGTAATCACGGGCGCTGTCGGCGTGATTGCAGAGGTGGATCCGGGCGCTATCCAGCAAAGAATCACTGACGGCTACATTCAAAAAAAGAATGTTTATTCAAATCTGGACGAGCTTTTGTCGCGAATCGAAGAATGCAGAAATAACTGCACGCCGGTGGCGCTGGTATACCATGGAAACATCGTCAGCTTGTGGGAAAAGTTGGCAAAGGAAAATGTAAAAGTAGAATTAGGCTCCGACCAAACCTCGCTGCACAACATAGACGACCTCGGCTACTGTCCGGTCGGTTTCACTTTTGAAGAAGCGGAAGCGCTGCTGAATAAAGACAAAATCAGATTCAGGTCGGAAGTGCGCGACACGCTCCGCCGCCATGTCAACGCCATCAACCAACTTTGTGAAAACGGCATGTATTTTTGGGATTACGGCAACGCATTTTTGAAAGAAGCGGGCAAAGCCGGCACCGATATTTGGAAAAATAAGGCGGAAGAAATTTATAAATATCCGAGCTACGTGGAAGATATTATGGGGCCCATGTGCTTTGATTTTGGCTTTGGACCTTTTCGCTGGGTCTGCACCTCGGGCAAAAAAGAAGATTTGGACACGACCGACCGCATCGCCGCCGGTATTTTGGAAAATATGCTCAAAGAAGCGCCAGAAGAAATCTGTCCGCAACTCCGCGACAACATTACCTGGATAAAAGCGGCGGATGGAAACATACCCGTCGTCGGTTCCAAATCGCGCATTTTGTACGCCGACGCCGAGGGCAGAATCCGCATCGCAAAAGCCTTCAACGACGCTATCGCAAACGGCGAAATCTCTGGAACGGTGGTGCTGGGGCGCGACCATCACGATGTGTCGGGCACCGATTCGCCTTACCGCGAAACGGCGAATATCTATGACGGCTCGCGCTTTACCGCAGATATGGCCGTGCAAAATGTGATCGGCGATTCGTTTCGCGGGGCAACCTGGGTCAGCCTCCACAATGGCGGCGGCGTAGGCTGGGGCGAAGTGATCAACGGCGGTTTCGGTATGGTGCTGGATGGCACTCCGGAAAGCGAACGCAGGCTAAAATCCATGCTCCACTGGGACGTAAACAACGGCATCGCCCGGCGTTCTTGGGCGCGCAACGAAGGAGCGATTTCCACTGCAAAACGCGCCATGGAATTCAACCCGGATTTAAAAATCACATTGCCGAATCTGGTCGAAGACGAAATTTTGGACGAGGTTTTTGAAGCAACACTGGGCGACAGGCAGGCCAATAAAATTTGATAAGAAGTTTTTTAGAAGTCTGAAAAATTTAAAGAGGTCATTCCTTACGGGAGTGACCTCTTTATTTTAAACAGAAAAGCCTGACAACTAAAACCCGTCGTCCGGTTTCGGATTCCTGAAGTCATACTTGCTTTTTATTCCATTAATACCAAAACAGTTAAAATAAAATCTTTTCATTTTTTAACTTCGCCTAATAAAAAATAATTTTTTCATTTTAAAATCAAAACAAAATGAATTCAAAAGTACTCGTTGCCGGTATCATCGGCGGCATTGTAGCTTTTCTTTTGGGCTGGCTCGTTTACGGTATTCTTCTCATGGACTTTATGGCCGGACAGGCAGGTTCTGCTACCGGGGTTTCTAAAGAAATGCCGGATATGCTTCCTTTGGTTTTAGGTAACCTCTTTTGGGGCTTGGCCTACGCCTACATTTTTGGCACCTGGGCAAACATCAAAACTTTTTCCGGCGGCGCAATGGGCGGCGCTATAGTCGGAGGATTATTTGCCGCAGCTTTTGATTTGATAATGCTCGGCACAACCAACATCATGACACCTACGGGAGCGATTGTGGATGTCATTGCTTCGATTGTCATGAGCGCTGTCGTGGGCGGCGTTATTGGCTGGTGGTTGGGCAGAGGCTCCGCTGCGTAATTTTTTGTAAAAGTTTAAAAAAAATAAACCCCGGTGTGCAGTTTGTCACCGGGGTTTATTTTTTGTCGTGTTTCATTTTTACGCAAAAGCGCAAATCACACCGCCCATCAGCGCGAGCGTGATAATCCAGTAACCCGCATTGATAAGAATGTATTTGAAACTTTTGCGCTCAAAAAGTGCATTGGTACCGAGAATCGGAAGCGCAAACAAAATACCCATCAAAGTACCGTGAAGTGCTCCGTGTTTGAAAGTGCGGAAATTGTTTCCGTATTTTTCCATAAAACCGGCGTAATAAGCGCCAACCTCTGATGTCGGATCAGTCACAGTCGGGTCATTTGCCAAAATGGAAAATACGTGAAATTGATGAATGACCGAAAACTGGAGCGAGAATGCCAGCAGGAAACTCAACACAAACGAGAGTCCGAAAATAAGTCCCATATTTGCTCCTTTCATCTTTTCGTCGGTCATACCGGCTTCGGCAGCCCAGGCAGTTCCGAGCGTTTTGGGATTGTACCAGATAAATCCGGTAATGGTGGGCACAACGGCAGCCACGAGCAGGATTAAGAAGTTAATGTCCATAATTCAAGGTGTTTTTTCTCAAAGGTAATTTTTTTAGCATATTCTCAAAGCAAGCTGTAGATTTTCAGACTGCCGCCAGCGCCGCCAATGCGCGCTGAAAACGCAAAGAAGCCTCCACTCCTCCTATCTCCGAAAAACTTTTTTTGTAAAAAATCAACTCGGACTTGTAGCGCAGGTACAGCGCTTCCCTGTCGTCAGGATTTTCGCGCAGTGGATCGGGCTGCCAGGCTATGTCGGGCTTGCAAAGCAGATAATGATGGTAAGTACGCTCCTCTATTTGTTTCAAAATCCAGGGGTCGCAGTCGCCGAAACGATATTCAGACCATATTTTTATCGTAATCAAATCGGTGTCGCAAAATAAGAAACGAACTGGCGTGGCTGTCCTCATGTTTTCCGTTTCGATTTGCGCTTCGGCGATTTTCAAAAGGTCGCTCTTTTGGTAAGGTCTGTTCAGGTTTTCAAGATAATGTCGTGCAAATTCGGGAACCCAGTCGCTCCGGTAATGCAGCGCCAGTTTTTGTGCAAGGCTGGTTTTGCCGCTTGATTCCGGGCCGGTGAGTACGATTTTTTTCAAGGCTGCGTTTTTTGAAAAAGGCGTCATTGCTTTTGCAGAAACAATCAAAGGCGAATATCGTTATTCTGTCTTTGCCGAGTGATTTTTATACCAAACCGGTTTTTAGAAACATGCACGATATTGAACCATTTTACCTTTGGCGCGACGACTACATAGCCGCCGAGGATGAGCGTTCTCCCTTTTACGGCCGTATCTACGACGAATTTGTTTTCACACAAAAGATTTATAACTACTTCATCCATCCGCAATGGGATGAGTTTGGCTCGCAGACTTTGTACACAAAAATTCTGTTTGCCGACTACGATCACGGCTTTGCAATCCTCGAATTTATTGGCGAGTGGAACGATTGTCTTTACAACGATATCATGTACCTCAAGCAGGAAGTTTTGGAGCCACTGATGGAAGAAGGCATTTTTAAATTTATTTTCATCTGCGAAAATGTACTCAATTTTCACGGCTCCGACGATTGTTATTATGAAGAATTGTCGGAAGAGACGACGGACGAAGAAGGCTGGGTTGTGCTGTTGAATGTAATGAGCCACGTGAGCGACGAAATGAAAGAAACCCGGCTACATCATTTTCTTCATTTTGACGGCGGTTTTAATGAGTTTAACTGGCGTCCGCACAAGCCCGTTCATATTTTTAAAATGATAGAAATGATGCTAAACAATCAGCAAAAAAGACTAGCTTATTAAAAAATTACCTGCCCACTTTTTGCGGATTTTCTTTCATCATTTTCGACTGCCGGTTGATACTTTCCTGGTGCATGGCGTTAAAAACCTCATTGATAAACTCGGCGCTCAGTCCGCCGAGTGTTCCTTTCTGAAGTGCATTTTCCAAAATTTCAGCCCAACGTTTGGGTTGTAAAATGGCGATGTTGTTGCTTTTTTTGAACACCCCGATGCGCTCCGCCACCTTCATCCTCTCGATAAAAAGCCGGATCACTTCCGCATCCATTTCATCTATTTCGTGGCGCAGATGCTCCAGCGTTTCGAGGAACTGCACGTCGTCAGTAGTCGCTTTTCTGAACTGAAGCCGGGTCAGCATTTCGCCAAATGCTTCCGGCGTAATTTGCTGTTCGGCATCGCTCCAAGCCTGATCCGGCGCGGGATGCACTTCCGTCATCAAGCCGTTAAAATTCAAATCCATCGCCTTTTGCGCCACTTCAAAAAGCAAATCGCGCCTGCCGCAGATATGGCTGCAATCACAAATAATCGGCAAATTCGGAAATTGCCGCATCAGTTCGATCGGAATTTGCCAGCGCGGCACATTCCGGTATTTCGAATCGCCGTAATATGAAAAACCGCGGTGGATGGCTGCCAGCCTGT
>CALMIT010000049.1 GCA_937864255.1 uncultured Saprospiraceae bacterium | reverse complement strand
CAGCTATTTGCAGCGCCGACTATCCTAAAACAAACTCTAAAAATCACCTGATCATCCGGTATAGTCACGCCGGCCAGCGTCGGGTCATTCCAGGAAAGTGAAAGTAGTCCGACATCCTGGCTTGAAAAATCAAAATTACTGATAGTAAACCCGGGTATCGGCGTCACGAATTCTATCCTTTCAAAAGTAGCGACAGACACCTCCCAATTCACAGAATACTGGGTGCGAATGATAGACCTGAAATTCCGATTCGAAACATCTACACAGACAATTTCGTCCAGGTCGCCCGTTTCGTGCGAACCGATAACCGTAAAATCAGACGGGTCTATAATGCAAATATTGCCGTCAGTGCTATTCAGCCCAATATTAAAATCGCCCGAATTTTCGCTGGTAATGTTAACAGGTACGGGCGTGCCAAAAAATACAATCTGGCTACAAGCTCCCGGACCAGGCGAACCGACCAAGTCAAAGCATAATTGAAAAACAACCGTGCCGTCAGGCAATACAAAACCAAAACCGTCGGAACTCTCCCACTTCACTTCAATATTGCCACCGCCCAAATCAGTAAAATTAGCCGCCGTCATACCCGGCACTTGTATATTTTGAACACTCGAAAAGCCCAAAACATTATCTTCAAAATGAATGGTGAACTGCATGGAATTGATCAAATCGAAATTTGCCACTTTCACGTCCACGCATATTTGTTCATTTTGAAAACCTTCATAATCTCCGGCAGAAAGCGTAAGTCCGGGCGGCACATTCACTTCCACGCAGCCATTTTGGGCGTTGATTCCCAAATTTTGCGTGCTGCCGAATTTTTTTGCAACCGGCGGAGAGCCGGTGAAAGAAACTGAACTATTGATAGTGCCGTCGCCAATAATGGTAAAACACAAGCGCAAAACCGTCGAGCCGTCGGGGATGGAAATGTTGAAGTTTTGATTTCTGCCGGCATAACTAAAGCGGATAGTACCGATAGGCGCTGCCGCAGTATTCAGCGTGACGGCAGAAAATGTTGAATGGACTACCGTCGCACTTTCGAATTGCAATACGCCCGCGTTCCATTTTATAATGCCGTTTAATTCATAAACTTGTTGAAAACCCCGCACGCTCACATCCACACAGACGCGGTCGCCCGGTAAGCCCTCAGGGCAATCGGCAATAAAAGTCACCGCATTTGAATTAACGGAACAAGGATTGATCAATACTCTGCCCGATTCTGTTGTCACGCCGATATTAATGCCGGCGCCCGGGATAGGCTCATCATTGGTCACGACTTCAATAGTCGTCCAATTGCCCGTAATAATCACGGGGGCTACGCGGTTGCATTTATCTTTTACTTTAAAACAAAGTCTGAAAATCAAGGCAGAGTCTGCCAGACTTTCAGGATTGCTGCGCGCGCTCCAGGCAAAAGTCACCGCATCGGGTTGAGGTACGCCAAAATTGCCTGCAAAGGAAACATTCGGCAATCCAAAATCGGAAGCTCCATCCAATTCCAGCAATGTTGAATCAAATTCTACTGTAAACTGGCAGGATACAATATTTATAAAACGTTCGGCCCGCACATCCACACACACAAAATCGCCCTGGTTGGCTTCTTCTTCAGATATAAAAATATGGATGGGCAGTACTTCTACTCCTATAACTCCTTTTTCCTGATACAGACCTATATTGATCCCGCCCGTCCCGGTACGGGTGACAATCGGTATCGGTTCGTCGGCAATACAAATCTGTGTATTGTCGCCAAAACTGCCCAAGGCTTGAAAGCAAATTTGAAAAATGACATAATCTTCTTCCACAGCCCTGTCAATGGTCACGCCCATATTATCGAGATTGCGCCAGTTTAAACGCAACCTTCCGTTCGTTGCCTGCGAAACGTCGAAATCGGAAATGTCCAGGTCTTCAAAATTAAACCCCTGCACCCCGCTAAACCGAATCACCGAAGGATCCCAGGTGATGACAAAATCTAGGGTAAGCAGATCGGTAAAATCGCGGGTCTTAACATCTATACAAAAGTTTTCACCGGCGTTGTACTTTTCGGTGGGAAATCGGAAAGTGGGCTGTGCTGTCAATAATTCCTGAAAACAGATAAAAGACAATGAAAGCACAAGAGTCAAAAAATTTTTGTTCATGGTCAAAACTGATTTTGGGATTGATAATCCGTGTCCTCAAAAGGACTGAATGATTATAGTTTCAAATTTATTTTTCAACAAATCAACGTTCCATAGCGAATGAAATATTCAACTCGTGCGTAGAGCCTACGTAAGGCCCGAAATTGCTGATCGAATAATCAAATCCGTAGCCGATTTTCAGCGTATTGCCCAGCCCTACATTGTCTCCGAGAATAAAACCGGCTTCTACGTGCATATTCGCCGCAGTGGAAACTCCGAACCCCGCCCAGAAATTTTGCTGCATCTGATAACGCAAATTTACATCCGCGTTTATCGGGGCATTCGGCGCATATTTTATCCAGGTCGTGGCTTCTAAAAAACTCTCGTCATTTAAAAAATGATAAATCCCGGCATTTGCATAAACGTGTTGTACGCGCCGGGTTCTGAAAGTTCCGTTAGGATTTTCAAATTCGAGATCCAAACCAAAAACCTGGGGAACGGAAATACCACCAAAAACATAATCATCACCAAAAAAACCGCCGTCAAGAGCAGTGTATGCAAAAATACCCAAACCTACATCGGGGAAAAGTTGGGTAGCGGCTTCATTGGCTACTACGTCATTATCTTCACGGAGCCTCAGCGCCGTGCCATCCACTCTGAACTGCACCAAACCCAAATTGAGTGCAAAAGCGACTCCGTTATATTTTGAATTTTCGGAAAGTACGCCTCCTATACGTCCGTACAAACCTGTAAAACCGGTAGGTCCCGTGCGGTCGTTGATCAAATAGCCCCCGGAAAGCAGACTCACTCCGCTTCTGTTCGCCTGATAAAATTCGCCCCAAAGCGTCTGGGTTTCAGGCGCGGCATCCAGCCCCGTCCATTGCGACCGGTATGAGCCGCCAAAAGAAATATTCTGTTCGAATGTAAAAAAGTCGGAATTAATGGAAGCCGGGTTGATCAGGCTTTGATTGGAACGGTACTGCGTGAACAGCGGGAGTTGTTGTGATGCAGCCAAAAACGGCCATAACAATACAGGGAGGATAAGAAGTAACCTGTTCATGGGATAATTTTATTTACAATTTTCGCACATACTTTTAAAAAAGTACGGGCGAGTAATCGGTTCAAAACGATTTCAGAGGCAAAAATATCTAAAA
>CALMIT010000048.1 GCA_937864255.1 uncultured Saprospiraceae bacterium | reverse complement strand
CCCACCCGACGAAGAAACAGCGCGCGGTATCATTGAAAAGCTTTTCTTTTCTGACAAACGCTACAATCTGGGCGAGGTCGGCCGTTACAAAATCAACCGCAAATTGAAAAATGATGTCGAGGAAGATACCCTCGTATTGACCAAAGAAGACATCATTTCCATCGTAACTTATCTGGTACGTCTGGTAAATCAAAAAGCGGAAATTGACGACATTGACCACCTGAGCAACAGGAGGGTAAGAACCGTGGGCGAGCAGTTGTACGCTCAGTTTGGCGTCGGTTTGGCGAGAATGGCGCGGACGATTCGCGAGCGTATGAATGTGCGCGATAACGAGGTTTTCACGCCGATTGACTTGATCAATGCGCGTACTTTGAGTTCGGTTATCAATTCGTTTTTTGGAACCAGTCAGTTGTCGCAGTTTCTTGATCAAACCAACCCGCTTTCCGAAATCACACACAAACGCCGTATTTCGGCACTCGGGCCGGGTGGTCTTTCCAGAGAACGTGCGGGCTTCGAGGTGCGCGACGTGCATTATTCGCACTACGGTCGCCTTTGTACCATCGAAACGCCCGAAGGTCCGAATATCGGTTTGATTTCTACCCTGTGCGTTCACGCGAAAGTGAACAAAATGGGCTTTTTGGAAACGCCTTACAGAGGCGTAGATTCAGGCGTGGTGGATTTGTCGGAAGAAGGCGTATTGTACCTTTCTGCCGAAGGCGAAGACTTCAAAAAGATCGCACAGGCAAATGCGCCGATCACCGAAAAAGGAGCGTTCATCAACGACCGTATCAAGAGTCGCGAACACGGCGAGTTTCCCGTTTTGGGGCCGGAAGAGATAGAATTTATGGACGTAGCGCCCAACCAAATCGTGGGCGTGTCTGCTTCGATGATTCCTTTCCTCGAAAACGACGACGCAAACCGCGCCCTCATGGGTTCGAACATGCAACGTCAGGCTGTGCCGCTTGTGCGTCCGGAGTCGCCCATCGTGGGTACCGGCCTCGAAGGTAAAGTGGCGCGGGATTCGAGAATGCTTATCAATGCGGAAGGCGAAGGCGTGGTCGAATACGTGGACGCAAACGAAATCGTAATTCGCTACGACCGTTCGGAAGAAGACCAGTTGGTTTCTTTCGAAGATAGCCGCAAAACATATTCTTTGACCAAATTCAGGCGCACTAACCAAGGAACTTGTATCAATTTGAAACCTATCGTCAAAAAAGGCGACCGGGTGAAAAAAGGACAGATACTTTGCGATGGTTACGCGACCGAAAAGGGCGAATTGGCGCTGGGGCGTAACCTGAAAGTAGCATTCATGCCTTGGAAAGGTTACAATTTTGAGGACGCCATCGTGCTTTCGGAAAGAGTGGTTCGCGAAGATATTTTCACTTCCATTCATATCGAACACTTCGAGATGGATGTGCGCGACACCAAGCTGGGCGAAGAAGAATTGACCAACGATATTCCAAACGTGAGCGAAGAAGCCACGAAGGATTTGGATGAAAATGGTATCATCCGCGTCGGCGCATGGGTAAAGGAAGGCGATATTTTGATTGGAAAAATCACCCCGAAAGGTGAGTCTGATCCGACGCCGGAAGAAAAACTTTTGCGCGCCATCTTCGGCGATAAAGCCGGCGATGTGAAAGACGCATCGCTCAAAGCGCCGCCATCTACGGAAGGTATCGTGATAGACAAACAGCTTTTTGCACGCGCTAAAAAAGACAAAGTGCAAAAAGAAGCGGAGAAAGACGTGCTCGACAAACTGGACGATCAACACGCCATCGCCATCAACGAGTTGAAAACCATTTTGGTGGACAAACTTCAAGTGTTGGTGAAAGGCAAAGTTTCACAGGGCGTAAAAACCATCTACGGCGAAATGATTGTTCCGAAAGGCACAAAATTTACTTTGGAATTGCTGCGCGACATTGATTTCAACTCAATTGATTACAGCAACTGGACCAATGAGCCGGCTACCAATGAGTTGATTGCCAGGATGTTGCACAATTACAGCATCAAATACAACGAAGAAGTAGGAAGATACAAACGCGAAAAATTCAACATCAGCATCGGTGACGAATTGCCCGCAGGCGTCTTGAAACTTGCCAAAGTTTACCTGGCAGTGAAGAGAAAATTGCAGGTGGGTGACAAACTCGCCGGCCGCCACGGAAACAAAGGTATCGTGTCCAGAATCGTGAGAATGGAAGATATGCCTTTCCTCGAAGACGGCACGCCGGTGGACATCGTACTCAACCCGCTGGGCGTACCTTCGCGTATGAACCTCGGTCAGATTTTTGAAACCGTGCTCGGCTGGGCCGGCGAAAAAATAGGTGTGAAATTCGCTACGCCGATTTTTGACGGAGCCAGCAAGGAAGAAATCGAGCAGTACATTGAGTCATGCGCTTTGCCGCAGCTCGGTCAGACTTATCTCCACGACGGTGAAACGGGCGACCGCTTCCACCAGCAGGCGACGGTGGGCGTGATTTACATCCTCAAACTTTCGCACATGGTGGACGATAAAATGCACGCAAGGTCTATCGGGCCATACTCGCTCATCACGCAGCAACCATTGGGTGGTAAAGCCCAATTCGGTGGTCAGCGTTTTGGTGAGATGGAGGTGTGGGCGCTCGAAGCCTTCGGTGCGGCGAATATTTTGCAGGAATTGCTGACGGTCAAATCCGACGACATCGTAGGTCGCGCAAAAACTTACGAAGCCATCGTAAAAGGCGACAATCTGCCGATTCCGAATATTCCTGAATCATTTAACGTACTGGTGCACGAGTTGCGGGGACTGGCTTTGGATGTGAAATTCGAATAAACCTTTCCGGTTTTTTTGAAACACATAATTATTCATGATTTAGAAAAACATCAACAATATGTCTTTTAAAAAAGTCACCAATTTGGCAAATGCTCCTGCTTTCGACAGCATTACCATTTCACTGGCATCGCCTGACGAAATACTGGAGCGCTCGTTTGGAGAAGTTTTAAAACCGGAGACCATCAATTATCGCTCTTACAAACCCGAACGCGACGGTTTGTTTTGCGAGAGAATTTTCGGTCCTGTAAAAGATTATGAATGCTACTGTGGAAAGTACAAACGTATTCGTTACAAAGGCATCGTGTGTGACCGTTGCGGGGTGGAAGTGACCGAGAAAAAAGTGCGGAGAGAGCGCATGGGACACATCAAACTGGTCGTGCCTGTCGTACACATTTGGTTTTTCAAATCGCTTCCCAATAAAATTGCATACCTGCTCGGACTTTCGTCCAAAAAGCTGGAATCCATTATTTATTACGAAAGATACGTGGTGGTTCAGGCGGGCGCAATTGCTG
>CALMIT010000047.1 GCA_937864255.1 uncultured Saprospiraceae bacterium | reverse complement strand
CAGCCAACTTCGCGATTTGCGACAGTTTTCGATTGTCGATCGTTGCCACAAGTCCAGTGTTTTCGGCGACGATTATTTTTGTAAATTCGGCGGGTGTTCGGAATTAGAGGTCGGCGAGAACCTTAAAGGATTTAACGTGGTCAATGCAATGGAGCGGGTCACAAAAGTGCGAGGCATTGTGCCAAAGCGGATCCAGGTAGATAATGGAACTGAATTCATCACAAAGGTTCTCGATCGATGAGCTTATGAGAACAATGTGGTGCTGGACTTTTCAATTCCCGGAAAAGCAACGGATAACGAGTTTATCGAATCGTTCAACGGCAGTTTTCGAGACGAATGTTTGAACGTCAATTGGTTCCCTCACTCGAAGAAGCAAAGGAAATAACGGGGCGTTCGTTGAAGATTGCAACGGCTTCAGACCGCATAACTCGCTAAGCCGTCTGACCCCAGATCAGGTTGTCGAAAGACATCGCGAGACCCGAAATTCTCTACTTTTGAGTGGTACTAAAAAATGACGGGTAGCTCATGTTCAAAATAGTTTTTGACTTTGTAAAATCTAACGTGCTATTAATTATCAAGTAAGTAAATGGTTTTTCATCGGCAAAATTTCGTAAAAGTAATAAGAAAAGCAACAGTTTATTCGGTTGCTTTATTTATTGTTGTGTTTGCGTTAGCTGATGTGAGTGTGCTTCAGGCGTATCACGGAAATGAAACTATAGGCATACCTCCGGCAAATCATACTGCTCAGGAAAAAGATTGTCCTGATGAATTAACTCAAATGAGTACAGACCAAACAAATTCGGACACTGCTTTTTTCACAAACCACAATCATAATTCAGATGAAGAATGTTCAGGCGAAGGCGAGTGTCTGGCGAGTTGTTCTCATATAGTTGTCGGCTACTTTGTATTTAGTACCCACATTTTAAGCGTTACCGAGCAAACACAAACTCCGCTGTTCTACGACAGAATAATTCCAAATTCCGAATCTGCTTCAGTATTTCGACCACCCCAAACAGCTTAAATTTTTCCAAACAAACGAATAGAAAAACTTTGCATAAATCTTTGATCTTAACTTCAAAGGTTTGTGTCGGCATTGTATTTATACAAGTTTTTTTCGAATGAAAAGTTTAAGCAAAAATGAATATAAAAAGACAAGTTCACGCCAAGTTCGGCGTTTGGCTTCTATTATTTCTTTTGGTCTTTCAAGTGTCCTTTGTGAAAGCGCAGACGCAGATTGCCCAAAATCGGGAAACTATAGAAGAATCCGATTCAGACAAAGAGTCTGAATCAAAAATTGAAAATAAAACTAAAGAACCGGAAGGTAAACGGCTCGTAACATCAGTTTTGCCGGGTTATTACGATCAGGATGATGGTATTTCTCTGGAGGAAATCATCAACCGTGCATTTGAAAACAACGGCAGTATAAAGATTGCACTCCTGGAAGTTGAAAAGGCAAAAGCCCGTCTTCGGCAGGCAGGTTTGCGGCAGAATCCGACATTGGAAGTCGAGCAATCTTCGGGCAGATTTGTCGGTTCGGCGGGCGACGGTGGGTTGAGCGTCGGATTTGCACTTCCGTTGGATATCTATAATCAACGCGGCAAAAGAATAAATCTGGCTGAAGCCGAGATCACGCTCAATGAAGCTGAAATTACTGCCCGAAAAAGAGAACTTTCGGGGCAAATTTTAGTGATTTATTCCGAAGCTCTGGCGGCTTTGCAGGAATTAAAAGTGCTGGAAGATCTGCTTGAACTTGACACGCAAACGACACGGTTTGTGCAGATCCGGGTCAATGAAGGTGAGACTTCGCCGCTTGAACTAAATCTTTTGCAGACGGAAGTTGAAAGACTTCGGGCAAGGCGAAGTTTAGTTGAAGGCAGGTTGCAGTCGGCAATTTCCAGATTGAAGTTTTATGCGGGCTTGAGTTACGAAAAGCCTCTGAAATTACGCGAGGAAATAACGGTCGCCACTTTTCCGAATCTTCCAACGACAATTGAAACCTCTTTCACAGTCGCCCTGAAAAACCGTCACGAAATCCGTCTTGCCGAACTTGAAGAAGCTTTGGCGACAGCCGGACTTCGCCTGATTCGTTCAAATAGCAAACCCGATATAACCGCCTACACACGCTACACGCAAAATCGTTCGGGTGTTGATGACCCACGTGGAAATTTTGCTCAAAGAGACCGGAGTTTAACTTTCGGCGTTGCTATCGGTCTGCCTGTTTTTAACAAAAATCAGGGAGCAAAAGCCGAAGCGGAGATTGCCATCAGTCTGGCTCAAGAGAAAAAGATTTTCGCCGAGCAGATTATCAAAAACGAAGTGGCAACGGCTTTTACACGAATTGAAGCGATAAATACAGCCTATTCAAGACTTGAAACTGCTGTTCTGCCGCGTTCACGAAAAAATGTGGAAACGATTCGGAGCGTTTACGAGTTAGGTGAATTAAAGATAACGGATCTGATAAATGAGCAGCGAAGACTGCTTGATACCAACCGTGATCTAACCGAGGTTTTAACCGAGCGATATCGTGCCAAGGCGGATCTATTTATCGCTTTGGGAATTAATTTTTAATAAAAAGTCGAGAAATAATATGTCAGATAAAAATAATAAAAGTGAAGAAATAAAAGGTGAGGATTGGGAATTGGTTGAATCCGATTCGCCGGAATTTGAGAATGAAGCTGGAATCGAAAACGATTCGGAGCAATTGGCTGAAAATGAAGAGGTCTCCCAAGAAGAAAAAGCAAGGAACAACAAAAGAACAGCGAGATTTATTCCCTGGATAGTAGTTTTGGTGATTATTGGGATTGTCGCTCTGTCTACCGTTTTTCTAATCGGGTCTGGCAAGAGCGGAGCTGAAAACGCTGCGGCAAGTGATAAAACGGAAGGCGATGACCACAATGAAGGCGAGTCACGCGAAGTAAAACTCGAACCGGAAACTCTTGCTTCGGCAAACATAGAAATCGAAGGCGTTACGCAGCGCCCGGCGGTGGCGTTGCTGCGCGGCAGGAACGCCAGCGGCAGCACGATCGCCAGGCCGCCCGCGGCCTGGATGAAGCGGATCTGCTCGACGACGGCGTGGATCAGGGCGGCGCGGTCATCGGCCTCCGGGCAATGATCGGTGGCGGCGCCGGCGATGAAGCCCTGGCCGCTGCTGGCGTCCCGGCAATCGGCGATCAGATGGCGGGCGGCGGGAAAGCCGAGCTGGAAGCGCTGGGCGGTGTCCATGGCCTCGGCGATGCCGAATCCCTGCGCGGCCAGGTGCCGGCGCAATGCTGCGGTGCGCGGCCAGTCGATGGCGTCGGCGACGCGCTCCGGCGGCTGCA
>CALMIT010000046.1 GCA_937864255.1 uncultured Saprospiraceae bacterium | reverse complement strand
TAAGCCGCGGTTATCTGCGCAAAACAAAAGGTTACCTCGAAATTCGCCCTCATTTTAATGCCGAACAATCGGGCGACGAGCCGCTCCAATACGCACGAAAATTTCCGGAAGCGTTGGTGACTGTCGGCGAAGATCGATCTTTCGCTATTCCTAAAATCATGATGGACCACCCCGGCACGCAGGTAATTTTGCTCGACGATGCTTTTCAACATTTGTCTGTAAAACCGGGATTAAATATTTTACTGACTGAGTACAACCGGCTTTTTACAAACGACTTTTTATTACCCTCGGGGAGATTGCGCGAATGGCGCTCGGCGTATCGCCGGGCAGATATTATTGTGGTGTCCAAATGTCCGCCGGTTTTGAGCGCATCGGAGCGCGAAAAAATTATTTCGGAGATCAAGCCTTTCCCGCACCAGCGGATTTTCTTTTCCTATTACGAATACCAGCAGCCTTATTACCTGCTAAATCCAGCGCAACGAATCGAATTGCCGGAAGACGCCGAAGTGCTTCTGATCTGCGCCATCGCCGGCACGGAATATTTGCTGGATTACCTTACGGAAAAAGTAGAAACTGTCCATTTGGTAGAATATGAAGACCACCATTATTTTAAAAATCACGATGTGGCGCGTCTCAAAAATCAGTTTGAAAATCTTTCATCTTCAAAAAAACTTTTACTTACCACCGAAAAAGACGCCATGCGGCTTGAGTTGCACCGCAATTTTTTAATCGAAAACCGCCTGCCCGTTTTTGTACTTCCGGTCGAGGTAAAATTTCATTTTGAAGAAAGTGAGAAATTCGATCAGTCAATCCGGGATTTTCTTCTCAATTTTAAAGCATGATTTAAAAAGCTGCGTCAAAAAAAACACGCATTTTTTTTCAAAAACTATCCAGCCATGCAACACCTCAATATCACCGTCAGCGGAAAAGTACAGGGCGTCTGGTATCGAAAATCCGCTCAATTAAAAGCACAGGAATTAGGTTTGAACGGTTTCGTGAAAAATCTTTCGGATGGCGACGTTTATGCTGAGGCGGAGGGTGAAGAAGACGCTTTGGAGGCTTTCATTCATTGGTGCTGGGAAGGCCCGCCGCTTTCGCAGGTTGAAAACGTTTCGGCGGAAGAAGGCGCCTGGTACGGCATGGAAGGTTTTGAAATACGCCGATAAAAAAAGTCCCTCCCTGATCGAACAGGGAGAGACCCAATCCCA
>CALMIT010000045.1 GCA_937864255.1 uncultured Saprospiraceae bacterium | reverse complement strand
GCAACGACGTGGCGATAAATGTGGGCGGCGCAAACGGACATTTTGAACTGAATGTTTTCAAGCCGGTAATCATTTATAATTTTTTGATCTCAGCAAGATTGATCGCGGATGCTTGCGACAGTTTCAGGGAACATTGTATCGAAGGATTAGAGCCTAACTTGCCAAGAATCAAAGAGTTATTGGAAAATTCGTTAATGCTGGTTACGGCTTTGAATACCAAAATTGGTTATGACAATGCAGCCAAAATCGCCAAGAAAGCACATAAAGAAAACAAAACGCTCCGGCAGGCTGCTATCGAACTCGGATTGCTGACAAGCGAACAATTTGATAACTGGGTAAAACCGGAAGAAATGGTTTAACTGTAAAAAAATGAGAATTTATTTCGACAATGCGGCTACTACGCCTGTGCTGCCCGAAGTGGTGGACACAATGACAAAAATCCTCGGCGAGGTTTTTGGAAATCCGTCCTCCATTCATTCGGAAGGCAGAAAGGCGCGGGCAGTGGTGGAAGAATCGAGAAAAACAGTAGCCGGACTGCTGGGAGCATCCATCGGCGAAATATTCTTTACATCCTGCGGCACCGAGTCAAATAATATGATTTTAAAACGCGCCGTAAAAGATTTGGGAGTGCGGCGTATTATTACGACCCGGATTGAACATCACTGCGTGCTGCACGCGGCTGAAAGTTTGAAAAGGGACGAGGCGATAGAACTGGTTTTTTTAAAAACAGACTCGGCCGGAAGGCTGGATTTGACAGAATTGGAAGCGCTGCTTTCCGGGTCCGATAAAACTACGCTCGTCTCGCTCATGCACGCAAATAATGAAATCGGCGTGATGACGGATTTGGAGGCTGTTGGTAAAATTTGTAAAAACTATGGCGCTTATTTTCACTCGGACACGGTGCAGACCATCGGCTATTTTCCATTTCAACTTTCGGAGTTGCCGGTTGATTTTATTTCGGGTTCGGCGCACAAATTTCACGGACCAAAAGGCGTCGGGTTTGTTTACATTAAAAATGAAGTGAGTCTGAAACCGTACCTGGATGGTGGCGCACAGGAGCGCAATATGCGCTCGGGTACGGAGAATATTGCGGGCATTGCCGGTCTGGCCAAAGCGATGGAACTTTCGTACCGGCATCTGGAAGAAAGAAAAGCGCACATCCAAAATTTGAAAAATTATTTTTGGAAACAGATCAGCAGCAATATCGAAGGCGTGGCGATAAATGGCAGCGAGGCGGATGCGCACTATAAAATTTTAAGCGTTTCATTTCCTCGGGGCCCAAAATCTGACCTGCTTTTGATGAATCTTGACATCGCCGGCATCAGTGCTTCCGGCGGGGGTGGCTGTAGCCCCGGCGTGGATGTTTGCCCCCCCGTGTTA
>CALMIT010000044.1 GCA_937864255.1 uncultured Saprospiraceae bacterium | reverse complement strand
TTCCTGCTCCACGCCGTAGAAAGAAGGATTGTACACCTTGCCGGAATAATTGACCGGCGAGCCGTGCGAAAGGTGTCCGCCGTGTGAAAGGTCGAAGCCTAAAATTTTGTCGCCCGGCTCTAAAACGGCGAGAAAAACAGCCGCATTGGCCTGCGCGCCGGAGTGCGGTTGTACGTTGGCGTATTCGGCGCCAAAAAGTTCTTTGAGCCTGTCAATGGCAAGTTGTTCTACCTGATCCACCACCTCGCAACCGCCGTAGTAGCGTTTTCCGGGGTAACCCTCGGCGTATTTGTTGGTAAGACAACTACCCATCGCATTCAAAACTGCCTGGCTGGTAAAATTCTCGGAAGCGATAAGTTCGATGCCGTGGCGCTGGCGCTCCAATTCTTTTCCGATAAGCTCAAAGACCTGTGTATCGTGACGCATTATTTTTAAAATGATTTTTTAAAAAGAAAAATAGACTGGCGAATTTACAATAAATCACCCGGGAAAAACTTTTAAAGACCGTTTGAAATAATAAAAACCTTCTGCTTTCCGATAAACCTAATTCTACTTAGTACGTATATTTGAAGGCTGCACGAAATTGCAGACAGAAAACACAAAAGCAGCAGCGATGCAGAAACCCGTGAAGCAAGTTTTTTTTCTATCCATATTCGTTCTTCTTTTTTCCTTTTTTGCCGAAGCCAGCACCGGCCGCTACCGGCTTATGTGGCGCGAAGATCCGGCTACAACTATGGTCATCGGCTGGGATCAACTCAGCGGCAGCGCGCCGAAAGTCTATTATGACGTGGTCAATCACGGACCAACGCCCGAAAAATTTGCTTTTTCAAAAATACCCGACAATGTGACCTCCGCCAAAGGCATGAACAACCATTTTGTCCGCCTGGCAGGTTTGCGTTCCAACACGACTTATTATTTTATCATCGCCGATAATGAGGGCGCGAGCAAAGTTTTTTCTTTTAAAACTGCGCCTGACAAATCCAGCGAACGGCTTTCCATCATCGCCGGCAGCGACTCGCGCAATCACCGCGAGGCCCGCGTGGATGCGAATAAGCTTGTCGCAAAATTGCGCCCTCATTGCATCATTTTTGGCGGCGATTTTACAGAAAATGACAGCGATCAGGAATGGGCAGAGTGGTTTGACGATTGGCAAAACACCATTTCAAAGGACGGCCGCATGTATCCGCTCATCGTGGCGCGCGGCAATCATGAGTTTAATAATGCTTCCGTCGTCGATCTTTTTGACGTAAAAAATCCCGACGTGATTTACGCTCTGTCTTTGGGAGGCGATTTGTTGCGCGTTTATACGCTCAACTCCATGATGGCTTCGGGAGGCGATCAAAAAAACTGGTTCCAGCGTGATTTGGCCGCGCCCCCGCACGTGGGTTGGAAATTTGTACAATATCCCCTCGCCGCCCGTCCGCATACCAAATCAAAAGAAGAAAAAACAGACCAACTGGTCAATTGGAGCAGCCTGTTTTTTGAATACGGCGTACACCTGGCTATTGAGTCTGATGCGCATGTGGTGAAAAGCACTTACCCGCTCCGCCCCTCCAATGAAGCCGGAAGCGACGAGGGCTTTGTTCGCGACGACGTAAACGGAACAGTGTACGTGGGCGAGGGTTGCTGGGGGGCGCCGCTGAGAGTCAATAACGACGATAAAAGCTGGACCCGCGCCAGCGGTTCATTCAATTGTTTTCACTGGATTTTTGTGGATGAAGACCAGATCGAAATTCGATTTGTAAAAACCGACGGCGCAGAGTACGTTGCGGAAGTGAATCCGAATAATATTTTCGAACTGCCCCGCGGTATCAATATCTGGAATCCGGCAAACGGCTCCGGCGATGTAATTTTGATTCGTAAAAACCGCGAAGAATTGCTGGCAATGGAAGACGAAACTTCCGAAGCGCTCGCCAGCCGCGGCTCGGAGCAGGAAATTGAAGTAGGTTTGGAAATTCTCGATTTTGCTGCCATCCGCCAGGGCAACGACGTGATTGTAAAATGGAACACAAAAGGCGAACCCGGCAATCTGCGTTACGAATTGCAGCGCTCGATAGAAGGCAGTGACTATCAAGCCGTGACGACATTAAACGCGAAAGGCGCAGATTTGAATAATTATCATTTTGTAGATCGCGAATTTGCCGCCAAAAATCCGGGTAAGTATGTGAAATACCGGCTAAAGCAAATTCGTCCGGACGGACAATACGCCATTTTTAATCCCGGCGAAAACCAGAAAGAAAGAAATGCCGCCGTAAAAAAAGCAGCGACCGGCGAATTGCCGAAAGTAATGTCGAATCCGGCAACGAAACAGGTGCAAATAAAATTCAGCCTGCCCAAAGCCGGTGAAGTGAATATCCGCCTGCTCAATTTGCGACAGGGCGAAGTGCGGCGATGGTCGCTGCCCAATGTCAAATCCGGTGGCAATCTGGAATCGCTTGATGTGGGCGGTATTCCCCGCGGCCGCTATTTGATGATTGTGAAGTCCGGTGGCGAAGTGATAGAGCGCTACCGGGTGATGATCAACTAAATTCAAACCATTGATTTTTGTATTTTGCAGTCATAAAATTTGAAAAATGACTGACCGCGATTATCTGAAAAACCTCCGTACGCCCAGCCCCGAAGACCCGCTCCGCATTTTGGTAAGTGCCTGTCTAACCGGCATTTTGTGCGGCTACGACGGCAGCGCAAACGGCGAATATCCCAGTGTCTTAAAATTGCTTCAGTACCCGACCGCCAGGCTGGTGCGATTTTGTCCGGAAGATCATTCTTTCGGCAGCCCGCGCGAGATGTGCGACATTCACGGCGGCACCGGCGACGACGTGCTGGACGGAAAAGCAAAAGTGCTCACCGAATCGGGCATTGACTGGACGGAAGGCATGGTAGCCGCTTCGCTCAAAATGCTGGAAATCGCCCGTCGGGAAAACGTAGAACTCGCGGTGATGATGGATATAAGCGCCGCCTGCGGCAGCCAGGTCATTTACGACGGCAATCGCTTTTCGGAAAATAAAGTGTATCAAATCGGTATGGGCGTGTGCGCGGCGCAATTGAGCCGGCACGGATTCAAAGTTATCAGCCAGCGCGATTACGCTTCTTTGGAAATTTTATATGCCAAACTCGAGCCGGCTCACCAAATCAACCCGGCGGCGATAGACCACCACGAAATTCCCTGGTATAAAGAATATTTTAAAATCGGCGTCTGAACAGTTTGATTTACAGCGCTGATTTTTGAAAACAAAACCTGAAAATGTGAAACGGCTTTTTTATATCCTGCTTTTTATAAGCTGCTTTTCCGGCGCAAAAGGAGCTATCGAAAATGCTTACATAGAACTAAAAAATGACGGAATCGAAATCGGTACATTCGATTCAAATTTTTTCAAAAATCAGCAAAAAGAATTTTTCCTTTATTCGGAATTGCAGCCCGAAAAAATCAGTCTGATCCTGCTCGGCAAAGAGCAAAAGACTGTACTTTACTACTTTCATTGCATGTGGGGCAATTTTCTACCCTACCGCGTTCATACCCAGAAAAAACTAAACGAACTCTCCGGCGTGGATGAAATCGTATCCGTGATCTGGTCGGCAAATGAACTTTTGTATCCCGTCTGCTGGAATCGCGCGGTGAAAAAGGGTGAAAAAATCAGTTCACTTTTTGAAGCGCTTCTTTCCGATAGTTTGAAAACCAATTTCATTCTTTGTCATTCGATGGGACACCGGATTTTCGAAGGATTGATGAGCGGTATGCCGCCTGAAAAGCCTTTAAATATTCAATCGGTGATTTTTGCAGCTGCCGATTTGGACACGGATGTTTTTTCAAAAAACTTGCGCATTTTAAAAAATAGCGCCGCTAAAATTGTGATTTATATGCATCGGAGGGATGCGCTGCTGGCTGCTTCGCAATTGATCTTGGGCAGAGACAGACTGGGATTGCACGCGCATAAATATTTAGACACTTTTGAAAACCAAGCCGATTTTGAAATCATAGACATTACCGAGTCCAAAAACGGGAACTTATTCAGCCTGACCAATCACCTGTATTTCAAAAATCATCGGGGTGTTTTTTCCGATATTCAGTCCCTGATTTTGAATGACACAAGTGCAAGAGCCGAGCACCTGACCGCCCTTACTTCCCATTTTAAAAAAATGAACTAAGCCGGAAAATCGAATCACCGAAACGAAAGTCCGGTTCCGCCGTTTGTGTTTTTTAAATCATTTTTAAAAAGCCACGGAGCAAGCATTCAAAATCTGCATGAAAAGTTTGAAAAAAATACAGGCGGCTATCCGCACCGGCGAACTGAGCTGCGAAAAGCTGGTACGGCATTACCTCGAAAAAATCAAAGCCGCCGAAGCGCTCAATATTTATATCGAAGTTTTTGAAAAAGAGGCTCTCGAAAGAGCCGCCGAACTGGACAAAAAATTTCAAAATGCGTCCGGTAAAACGGGTAAACTTTTCGGCGCCGTCATTTCTATCAAAGACGTGTTGTGCTACCAAAATCACAGCGTTACGGCGGCTTCCAAAATGCTCGGCGGCTTTCGCTCACCCTACTCGGCTACGGCCGTGACGCGCCTGCTGGCCGAAGACGCCATTATCATCGGCCGCGTCAACTGCGACGAATTTGCCATGGGCTCTTCCAACGAAAATTCTTTTTACGGGGCGGTGAAAAATCCGCTTGATCCGACGCGCGTGCCGGGCGGTTCTTCCGGCGGTTCGGCGGCGGCAGTGGCGGCGGACACTTGTTTGGCTTCCATCGGCAGCGACACGGGCGGTTCGGTGCGGCAGCCGGCAGCGTTCTGCGGCGTGGTCGGTTTCAAACCCACTTACGGGCGCATTTCCAGGCACGGTTTGATTGCCTATGCTTCTTCATTCGACCAAATCGGGCTGCTCGCCCACTACGTTGAAGACGTTGCCATTTTACTCGAAGTGATCGCCGGACCGGATGATTACGACGCCACGGCGGCGGAAATACAGCCCGAAGCATTTTCCAATCAACTACATTTTTCAAAAAAAGCAAAAATCGCTTTTGTACCCG
>CALMIT010000043.1 GCA_937864255.1 uncultured Saprospiraceae bacterium | reverse complement strand
GGGATGCCTCATGTTTTATAACGAATTGAGCTACAGTTGAAAAACCTTCAGCTTGCTTTTATTTCCGTAATAAACCCTGTTTTCTATTTCATCTACTTTGTACATCGGATTGGCGTCGTCAAAAATCAGTTTGTCCACTTCATCCCCGGAATCTTTATTCACACAAACCAGGATTTTATTTGCCTCATCTCCGTCTTTTTCTTTTGTAAAATAGTAAGCAAAATCCTGCGTCTGGGCAAAGGCCGCTTTTCGCATCGGCGGCATACATTCGCCAGCAGTATCCAGGTAGCGGGTGTTTTTAAAATTCTGTTCGGCTTGTGCCATTTCCCGGCTGCCATCTCCCAGTTTATTCATTCCCATCACGCTGGAAGTAGCGCCCGCCGCGCCTTTCATAGAATTGGTAACTCCCGAAACGCCCTGGTACAAACTTGCCGCACCGATACCCACCTGTGCGGCGCCAATCAGGAAATTGGTTTTGTCAAAAGGCTTTTTGTAATACTTGTGAACGCTGCGCTGCTCATCGGGAAAAGCAATAACAAACTCCTGCAATCCGGTCATGAAATAAGAATTTTTTCTAACCTCCATCGTGGTAAATTCCGCAGGCTGTCTCAATTGTACTTTCATTTTGGCGTAACCATTTTTGAAAGCATCGGGATTGATAACAAAAATATCGCCCTCGTCTATCACGATGATGTTTTTACGCGCGTCGTCGAAAGCCATTCGGGCATTTTCACCTGCCCTAAAAGTCCAGGATTTTTTATCCGAGCCTGTAGCGGGTGAAAAACTGACGCCCGCGGGCACCACTACCACTTCGCCACTTTCATAAGCATATCCGTCAAAATTGTCTTCCTCGCCTACTTTCATCGAAGGATCAACGGGTTTTACATTCGGCTTTTTCCATTGTGCTTTTCCTTCCGCGTTCAACTGCATGAATACCCGCCCGGAGTGAACCATGTAGCCTTCCGCGTTTTTTTCCACTTTATGAATCCTTTTTTGATCGTAATCCTTTTTCCAGACCTTCTTTCCATCTTTGTAATTGTAAATATTGCAGGATTTCTTATCAGCCAGTATAATTGTATTTTCCCACAATTGGTAATGGTATAAATTTTCATCCAACTCCACTTCCCACAATTCTTTACCCGACTGAAGATCAAAAGCGCTGATTTTTTTGCTCATCATTTTTGCCGCTCCGCTACCCGCCGACATCAGACCGCCGCCTTCGGCTTCCACCGATACTATCACACTTTCGTCCGGGCTGACCATAACGCGGGCAGGTTCTGTCTTTTCCGTCCAAGCTAATTTGCCGCTATTTGCACCCAGCACTGCAATGTGCTTTTTGTAAGTATAAATCAAATATCCGTTCTTGGTTACTTTGGTCGTTCCCATCGGCACGGAAATATCAGGGGTAGCACCCTCTTCATCCGTGGCACTGCTGGCGCTGGCAAGCGCTTGCCCCAATCCCGAAGTTTTCATTACGTCCGCTTGCCATTTTTTTGCGTTTGATTTCAAATCAACCAGATACAATCTGAGTTGGCCGTCGGCACTGGTGCGCAAAAGAACGCCGCCGAGGTCGGGCATAATTTCATAATCATACACCTTTTTGTAGCCTTCTTTTTCTTTGTCCAGGATTATTTTTCCGTCGCGACTGTCTATCAGGTTGTTGGAAATCAATACATACGGCGTCAGGTTTACTTCAAAAAAATCACTGCTGACCTCGATCACACCGGAAGCCTTTTTCATGCCCGAGCGGTCAAATGTCCAGTTGATTTTTTTGTTTTGCGGGTCAATGCCGACGTACATTTCAGTGGTTTGCACAATCGGAATGCCTGTAAGGTTTTGGAAAATCACACTTTGAATAGTTCCTTGCACGTCCACTTCCCAATCGGCGTTGCGCTGTGCCGTAAGTGAAATCTGGGAAAGCAGGAAAAGCAAAAAAACAGTTTTCAATTTTACCATGAGAAGAAGTTTTAAGTTTATAAATGTGTTTTAAAAAGTTTCCTGTGTAAATTTTTGAAAATGCCGGACGGCTTTTTTCTGACCCGAAGATAGAACTATTCATCAATTACAAAAATGCTTTTCAGCAAACCTCCTTGTTTGCTGAAAAGCATTTACTTTTTTTGATTGGCTCCGCAGGATGGAGATTAATACTCATTTGCGCAGCGTCCCTGACGGAGACGCTGCGCGGACAGAACATTGCTTTTAATCCACTAAAAGTAGTTTTATTTTTCCTGCAATAAATACGTTACAATCGCTTATTACTGGTTCAGGAGTAGAATTATCTGGATCTATTGAGAAATAGAACACCTGCTTATGTTCATCAAAACATAATTTAAAATCCTCTAAATAAGCTGGATCATTAGCAAAAAAATTAAATCTGATCTCATTAACACTTTCCAAAGTAATAATCAACTTATTTTTTATATTATTCAAATATTTATCAATAAGTCTGATTTCAACTTTCGGAAACGGATACTCAATATCGATTTTTATAGAATCAATAAGATTATCCCTAATTTTCATTCTTTCGCTAACTATTAAATCGAATGCAGCCTTATCCTTAAGTTCCATTTTTTCTTGTTTTGTATTCGTCTTTTAATTTTTCATTTGGCTTTGGAGTTCTCCCGGGCATTCTATCTCCTTTTCCAGTTGGGTTATTTGGATTTGGTTTATAATCATGAACGTGATCTGTCTGTTCTTGCTTCGGAGCATTTTTCCCATGTCCCTTATTATATTCTTTTTGGACTTTTCCATCCGGTCCATATTTTTTAGTTGTAGTACCTGATTTATTCGTGCGCATAGAATTAGGCTCACCATTATCTGGAAGCCTATTTTTCATCCTTTTTCCTGCACCTTCGGCAGAAGTAGTAACGACATCATCAACTTTGGTAACGACCTGTTTAACATCATTTGCTTTATCTCCCGCCTTAGCTATTCTCACGCCTATTCCAACAGCCGCGACATCATCCGCAGGACCAGGAGTCAATGAAGCCAATACCTCCAACTCTATCGCTACTAATATTCCCACTTGCTGATACCCCGCCTCTGTTTGCTCCTCTAATCTTTGCTCACTACTCTGCTTACTTCTTCCTATTTCCTTGTTAAAGTGAGCATCATTAAAGTCATATCCCTGCAAACCATGCAAATCAATATTTCTTATTGGATCATTGCTGGCATAATTAAAAACAGAAAGATGTGCAAACTTATCCGCTATCGGATCCACTCCCGTAAATCTCCCTATAGCCGGATCGTACATCCGCGCACCGTAGTGGTACAAATCTAAGCCATTATCTGCAAATAATTCCTTATAGTTGTAGCGATAAAAATTGGGCGGCGTCTGCTGCGGCTCCGGGCAGGGCAGGTTGAAGGTAAGCCCGAAAGGATAATAATGCAGCTCTTCTATCACCTCCCGCTCGTTCACCTCCGGCGTGCGGCGGTCGTCAAGAGTCTCTATCGCGCCGTTGCCGTTGATGTCTGCGAGTACCATCCTCGAATTGCCCAGGTGATCTTTTAGTGCCAGTTCGAATCGCACACCCTCCGGCGCATTAAATACTACCCGGCCTTCGTCGTATACAAAAGCGTGCAACGTAGTGCCTTCATATTCCAACCCGTCTATGTAGGTGCGCGGAATTTGTCCTATCTTGGACCATTTGCGCCCCGTCGCATCAAATTGTATGCGCATCTCCGCGCCGCCTATGTTGTAGAGCATGGGCAGATTCAGGTAGCTGTATATGCCGCCGCTCATACCTTTTCCGCTGTCATCCGTGAGGTTACCGTTGGCATCGTAGCCATACTCCGTTGAGGTTGCTTTAAATCCTTCTGGTTGTCCGGGTCCGGGAGCATTGTCGCCTACGTTTGTCAGATGATTTTCGGAATAGCTATAACTCAGAGCATCTATCTGGTAATGCGGGTCTATCTCCTGGGCATCTTCCAGCATACCGTTTCGGGTGATATTTTGTATGTTACCGTCCGGATCGTAAGCAATGCCCTCTACATCATACCTGCCCTCACACATCTTTAGCAGCCTTTTGCCCTGATTAGGTATCGGCGGATTGGCGGCCCCCCCCCGGCGCCTGTTTTCCGACGTCGTGCACTTCGAAAGGCC
>CALMIT010000042.1 GCA_937864255.1 uncultured Saprospiraceae bacterium | reverse complement strand
AAGAAGCGCTTTGGAAAAGATACGCTTTTCCAAAAAGTCAGCGAAAATTTCATCTTGATAACCTCGAACTGGTCAAAAAAGAATTTGGAAAACTTTGAAACGGCTTATTTATTCAAATGATGGCTCGCTGCCATCAGGTTGGCGAGTTTGTACAGCACCCTGGCGCCCACATTTCCGTCCCACTCGTTGCCCTCGCCGCCGGTTTCGCAGAGGTCAAAGCCAATGATTTTCCGACCACTTTTGAGCACCGTTTTTAATAAATAAACTGCCTCCTCGAAAGTCAGTCCGCCGGGTACGGGCGTGCCGGTGTTCGGACACAAATTCGGCAACAAACCGTCAATATCAAAACTGATGTAAACTTTTTCGGGCAGGGTTTTCACTATCTTTTTGCAAATTTTCTCCCAGGTTTTTCCCACAAATTTTTCTTCTTTCAAAGTCCAGTCATAAAAAACCGAGACCCGCGCGTCGTGATGTGCCAGGCGCACTTCTTCCTCGCAACAATCGCGGAAACCGACCTGGGTCAGTTGTTTTAAATTTTTGATTTTCAAAGCATTATAAAAAATAGAGGCGTGTGAATAGGTAAAACCTTCATAAGCCTCCCGCAAATCCATGTGTGCGTCTATTTGTAAAATGCCGAACGATTTGTGCCGTTCCGAAAGCGCCTCCAGGTAGCCGAGCGGCGTGCTGTGTTCGCCGCCGACCAGCCCCACCAGTTTGCCCGCGTCCAAAAGTTCCGAGGTTTGTTCGTACACCCATTTTTTCAAATTTTCACAACCTTCGTTCACCGCTTCGAGGTTCATTTTCATGGATTCATTTTCAGCCAGATTGCTGCCATTTTCCAGGAAATCAATATAACTTTTGGCGAGTTCGCGGAGTTGGTTGTTGCTCTCCAGAATTTTCCCGTCGGAAGGGCGCATGTAAATGCCCGATTTCCAGGCATTCGGCACGTCGGCGTCAAATAAATCAAGTTGCGCGGAAGCCTGCAAAATATTCGCGGGACCGGTAGAAGTGCCTGCGCTGTATGAAACGGTGACGTCCCAGGGAACGGAAACCAGCACGATGGAAGCGTCAGCCTCCTCAAAGGGCAAGCCGATAAAATGCCCGTTTTTCAGCCCCACACCGTTTGGGTCAAAATTTTTAATCTTCTCAGATTTTTCGCTCATTGAGTCCAAAGTTAATTTTTGCGCAGGGAGGTTTTAAAAAAATGAAAAGCCCCGCATTTTGTATTTTTTGGGCGGGCAAATTAACTACTTTTGCGCGAATTCAAATTTCTTAAAACATTAAACCAAAAACGACGATGGGAAAAGTTTTGATAATCGGCGCGGGCGGAGTGGGGCGTGTGGTGGCTTACAAATGTGCGCAGCACAGAGATGTCTTTGAAGAAATTATGCTCGCCAGCCGGACGAAAAAAAAATGTGACAAAATAGCCGCCGACATCAAAAATGACGTGGGTGGCAAAAAAATAAAAACAGCGCGTGTGGATGCGGATTTTCCCGAACAAACTATCGCGTTGATAGAAAAATTCAGACCGGATATCGTCGTCAATGTGGCGCTGCCTTACCAGGATTTGGCGATCATGGACGCCTGCCTCGCTACAAAAACAAACTACCTTGACACCGCCAATTACGAGCCGAAAGACGTCGCCAAATTTGAATATTCCTGGCAGTGGGCCTACCACGACCGTTTCAAAAAAGCGGGTTTGCTGGCGGTGCTGGGCTGTGGTTTTGACCCTGGCGTCACGCAGGTTTTTACGGCGCGCGCAGCCAAACATTTTTTTGATGAAATGCATACCCTCGATATTGTGGACGCCAACGCGGGCAGCCACGGCAAAGCCTTCGCCACCAATTTCAATCCTGAAATCAATATCCGCGAGGTG
>CALMIT010000041.1 GCA_937864255.1 uncultured Saprospiraceae bacterium | reverse complement strand
ATACAATGTGAATTTGAATACCACCTCGGTGCGCCGCGCCAACTCCGTCGCTTTCGACGTGCGCGAGCAGGGCAGGGTAGAGCGCCACGGCGACCCCATCATCGGCGAAATCATCAAAGACGAAACGGGCGAACCCAAACGCATTCCCGGAATGCTGAAAGCGGTGAAAGGTATCGGCTGGTTTATTGAAGAGTACGGCATCGCGCAGGTTTCGATGAATCTGACGAACATCAGCATCACCCCGCTACACGAGGCTTTTGAGGCTTGTTGCAAAAGTGCGGAGTCGCGCGGGATGCGGGTGACAGGTTCGGAACTGGTAGGTTTGGTACCCCTGAAAGTGATGCTGGACGCGGGCAAATATTTTTTGAAAAAGCAACAGCGTTCGGTCGGTGTGTCGGAAGAAGAGCTGGTAAAAATCGCCGTGAAATCAATGGGTCTGGATGAACTGACTCCTTTCGATCCGCAGAAAAAAATCATCGAATACCTGCTGGCGGATGAAAAAAATACGCGGCTCGTGCGTATGAACCTGGTGCAGTTTTCAAACGAAACGGCGGCGGAGACTCCTGCTCCGGGCGGCGGTTCCATCGCGGCTTATGTGGGCGCACTCGGCGCTTCGCTGGCAGTGATGGTGGCGAATTTGTCCTCGCACAAACGCGGCTGGGACGAGCGCTGGGAGGAATTTTCGAACTGGGCGGAAAAGGGTCAGGAAATCAAAGACGCGCTGCTGCGCCTCGTGGACGAAGATACCCGCGCATTCAACGCCATCATGGACGCATTTCAGTTGCCCAAAGACACGGATGAGGAAAAAGCGGCACGGAAAAGCGCCATCCAAGCGGCTACAAAATTTGCCATCGAAACGCCGTTCAGGACGATGGAGTGGGTGTATAAAAGTTTTGAAGTGATAAAAGCGATGGTGCAGGAAGGCAATCCGAATTCGGTGACGGATGCGGGCGTCGGCGCTTTGTGTGCCCGCGCTGCCATGCATGGCGCGTACATGAATGTGAAAGTGAACACCGGCAGCCTGCACGATAAGGTTTTTGTCAATGAAATTTTGGAAAAAGCCGCCGCCATGAAAAATGAGGCAGACATTTTGGAGAAAGAAATCATGGCGATGGTGGAGGAGAGAATGGGATGATTTGCTAATATGCTGATGAGGTGATGTGCTAATGTGCTGATGGGATAATGTGCTAATGTGCTGATGAGATAATGTGATAATTCGCTGATGTGAAAAAGTTGCCCATTTAAACTTTGTGCTCTTCGTGCTTGCTTTGTGTCTTTGTGGTAAAAAATAAAACCACTAAGTACGCCAGGGTTTATACGAAAGAACACAAGGATATTAAGCAAAAAAGAGGAATAAACCTTCATCACCCCTCATCCACTCTCATAAACCCAAAAAAATGACGAGCAAAGAAATATCAGCACATTAGCAAATCAGCACATTATCTCATCAGCAAATCAAAAAAATGACAGAAGTATTAGCAATGGCATGGTGGTTAGTCCTTTTGCTCCTGGTGGGGGGAGTGGCGGGCGGACTATTCGTGGGCGGCTACTACCTGCTGC
>CALMIT010000040.1 GCA_937864255.1 uncultured Saprospiraceae bacterium | reverse complement strand
CACTTTCAAAAGTGGCGGTTAAAGGTATTTACGTACCTGCTCACCTTCTTTCCCTACGATTTCATTGCAGTCATTTCTTGTTTGTTTTTTGAAAAACAAAAATCAGTTTCAAAAGGCTTAGGTTTTTAATGCACCATATAAGCCGGGTCAATTATTTCCTTTGAGGGAATCAGCTGACTTGGCAACTTAGATTTCTACAATTATTTTTTACCAAAACTTACAAAAACATGAACAATTTTTTATGCTCTAAACCCAAATCAGGGAGTTCTGCTTTTTTATTAGGGTTGATGGCGTTGCTCTTTACTGCATTTAATGCACAAGGGCAAACCTGTAATCATCAACTTTCTTATTGGAGCCTAAATTCATGCTCCCCAGGAAGCTCTTATTCCGAACTTACCGCATCTACCAGCAAACCTACAGGGATTTCAAGTTTGTCAGCTACTATTTTGTCCAATAGCGGTTCACATTCTTGTTCGCCCAGCCAAGACAATGTCGGAATTTGTCACACGATAAAAACTGATTGTTCGTGGGCAAATAATCATTCAAATGCTTACAAATTTTCGGTAACGCTATCGCCGTCAGCCGGATACAAGGCTGTCATTTCAAAGCTTACTTTTAAAGAAGCGGCGCCATCGAATTATACCTGGACAAACGGCGGCTCTGGAGACAATGATCCACCTTCAAAATTTGGTGTTCGTGTTTTGAAAAATGGTGTGGAAGTTTTTAAACAAATTGATATTGCTACAAGTACAAATTGGAGACTTGAAACTTTTGATTTCTCAAGTGATCCGGATTTTACCGTAAGTGCTAGTGCTAAATTTGATTTTGAGTTATTAGGCTATTGCCGTGTGGATGGATCAAGCGGAGAAACCGTTTGGGATATTGACGAAATTAAAGTGTATGGTTGTTCTCAAAGCATCGATCCCTGTGCCAATGACGGCGGCGATAGCGACGGTGACGGCGTTTGTAATAACCAGGACTGCGCGCCAAATAACCCAAATCTTCCGGCGACGCCGGGTACTGCCTGCAACGACGGCAACGCTAATACGACCAACGATAAAATTCAATCTGACGGTTGTACCTGTGCAGGTACGCCCAAAGATCCGGACTGTGTTATCGGAACGGAGCGCGTGGTGACAAGTACAAAAGATAACTGCGGATCTTGGTGCGGAGGTAGCTACGCCATTGCATTTGGCTCCGGAAACTGCTACACGGCAGAATCTGATCTCCGTTTTAAAGAATTTAATAACGGCACGGCTACCCTTACGGGAAAAATTAAAAAGGGAACGGCTACGCTGAATGTAAATCTGACTTTTACAGGAAAAACCTCCTCGGCTCCTTCCGGCAGCCCGCATTATGATCTTTGTATCAACAATGGCGGCTCCGGCTGGTATTACTACACTGGCATGACCGGAACAATCGGTTCTCAATCAGTGACCAAATTTGGACCGGCATTTCAGGTTGGTCAGGGCGCTAATTTGCAGGAAAATGTTTTTGGCGCTTCGGGATGGTTTTCATACGGAAACAACGAACAGGGTGATATAAATATCCGTCTGTCAAGCGCTGTCAGCATTTTTGCGCCGGATACCGATAATGATGGTATTTGTGATAATGAAGACTGCGCGCCGAATAACCCGAACATTCCGGCAACGCCGGGTACTGCCTGCAACGACGGCAATCCGAATACTACCAACGACGTCATTCAATCTGACGGCTGTTCTTGCGCCGGCACGATTGCCTGCAATCTCTCTGCAACTTTCAATGTGCCGAGCGGCTGTCTGACTCAGTCATTCTTGATTTTTGCAGACGCAAATGATCCATATTTCCCGCCGAATAATCCGAACTACACTTATAGCTACGATATTCAGCCGGCAAACACAATTGCCAGCGCCTTTACGGTAGATCCGAGATCAGTGACGGTGACGTTTAACGCTCCCGGTGTAAAAACCGTGACGGCAACCATTACAAACCCGGCAATTCCGAATTGCCAGATTGTAAAGCAGAGGACTTTTACTGTTAATGATTGCAG
>CALMIT010000039.1 GCA_937864255.1 uncultured Saprospiraceae bacterium | reverse complement strand
AATTAATTCTTTTTTGATTCGATGCCAAAATCGTTCCCATTCTCGGAGCAGCAGAGTGAAATGGACTGTGGGGCAGCCTGCCTGCGCATGGTGGCGCGTTTTTATGAGCGCTACTACTCTTTGGCCGAATTAAAAGAACTGACAAATTTTAGTCGCGACGGAGTTTCGCTCCTGGATATCAGCCAGGCAGCCGAAAAAATCGGCTTCCGCACCCTCGCCGCCCGGCTTACTTTTGAACAATTGGTGGAAGATGTGCCGCTGCCCTGCGTGGTTCACTGGAAAGGCTACCATTTTGTCGTGGTTTTTGAAGCAACGGAAGAAAAAGTCACGATTGGCGATCCTGCCGTCGGCATTCTGGAACTGGAAAAAAGTGAATTTTTAAAAAACTGGCAGGAAATCGAAGAAACGGACGATAACGGCCGCCCGGACGTCGGAGTCGCATTGCTGTTTGAGACCACGCCGGAGTTCCTCGAACACAGTGGCGAAACAGAAAAACGGACGAGTTTTTCCTTCCTGAAACATTTTTTTCAAAAACAAAAAAAGGCGGTTTCACAGGTTTTGATTGGCTTGCTTTTTGGCAGCCTTATCCAGTTTGCCATGCCTTTTTTTATCGTCGGGCTGGTAGATTTTGGCATCAACAACCACGATTTCAAATTTATTACCATCGTGTTTTTGGCCATGGCTGTTTTGTTTGCGAGTCAGACGCTCATCGAGTTTATTCGCGGGTATTTGTTGAATTATCTCGGACATCAACTCAATCTGAATCTGCTGACTGATTTTGCTATCAAAATTCTGAAATTGCCCATGCGGTTTTTTGAAAAACACACCGTGGGAGATTTGATGCAAAGAATGGCGGACAATGAAAAACTGGAAAGATTTTTCTCTTCTTCGGCGCTTTTTTCGGCGCTTTCGGTTTTAAATATTTTATTGTTTTCAATCGTGTTGCTGACTTTCAACACTAAAATTTTTGTTGTTTTTCTACTTGGCACGGTGGCTTACCTGGGCTGGCTGCGCCTTTTTTTTAAAAAGCTGCGCGATTTGAATAATAAAAAATTTGAGCAAAGCTCCGTTACGCATAATTATTTCCTCGATCTGATTTATGGAATGAAAGAGGTAAAACTGGCGGGTGCAGAACACCAGCGGCGCTGGAATTGGGAAAAAAATCAGGCAAAATTGTCGAGGATTTCAACCAAATCCATGTCGGTTGAAGCCTGGCAAAAACGCGGCGCTTTTTTTCTGAATGAAATGAAAAACATCGTGATCATCGTCATGTCGGCTCAGGAAGTGCTGAACGGAAATATGACGCTGGGTATGATGCTGGCGACGATGTATATCGTCGGGCAATTGAACGCTCCGATTAATCAATTGGTGGAATTCACGCAAACTTTTCAGGATTTGTCTATCAGCCTAGAGCGCCTGAATGAAATTCACCAACTTGAAGACGAAGAAAATGGCTCCGGTAAAATCACCGCATTGCCCGAAAACAAAAATTTATACCTCGACGATGTCAGTTTTCAATACGGCGCTTCGCATGCGCCTGTGGTGCTGAAACAATTAAATTTAATGATACCGGAGGGCAAAATCACAGCCATCGTCGGTTCGAGCGGCAGCGGAAAAACGACCCTGCTGCATTTGTTACTCGGCATCTATCCGCCCGTCAGCGGCGCCGTGCGTATCGGCGATGTCAATCTGAAAACAATCAGGGAAGATGTGTGGCGGCACAAAGTGGGCGCGGTGCTCCAAAATGGGCATATTTTCAATGATACGCTGGCGAGAAATATTGCGCCGGCGGACGAAACGGTGGACAAAGAGCGGCTGCTCAACGCGATTAGAATAGCAAATTTGCAGCGCTACGTGGACGGACTGCCATCTAATTACAACACTCTGATAGGTCTGGACGGAGTTGGTATGAGCGAGGGTATCAGACAGCGGATTTTGATAGCAAGAGCAGTTTATAAAAATCCAGATTACCTTTTTTTGGATGAAGCAACCAATGC
>CALMIT010000038.1 GCA_937864255.1 uncultured Saprospiraceae bacterium | reverse complement strand
GACAGCAAAAAGTTGCTGGTGTACTTGGAAGACAGAGTGATCGTGCCTCCGCCGCCGGTTGTGGACAATCCGGTTCCGGTGGTGTACGCGCCGGTAGTACAAATTACCCGCCCCGGCATCCGCAACTATACCACTGAAAATGAAAAACTCAGTCTCGAAGCTACGGTGAGAAATGTGGACGACAAACGCGACGTGGAAGTTTGGATCAATGGTCGCCGCGAGGATTTTGACTTTGACAGCCGCCGGGATTTGGTACGTGCCGAATTGCGTTTGTGGGAAGGAGAAAACCGCATTATTGTTCGTGCAATCAATGCAGCAGGTACCGCCGAAGACGAAGTACGCGTGATTTTGGAAAATGAAATTTACCTGCCAGAAGTACAAATCGAACGCCCTGACGACCGTTTTGAAACTACACATCCGACGGTAAACGTGGTAGCTATCACTCAAAATGTAGAGCAAAAACGCGACCTGACTTTGTCGGTCAATGGAAGAGCACTAACATACTTTGATTTCAACAACGGCCGTGTGACCGCGGAAGTGAATCTGACGGAAGGCTACAACACGATAGCAGTGGAAGTGCGCAATCTCGACGGAACAGACCGCGACGAAGTGACGGTGATTTACCGCAAACCCGCGCCGCAACTGCATCCACCGACCGTGCGCATTGTTGAACCGAAAGATCGCCTTACGGTAAAAACAGCCGCGCAAAAACTGCGCGCTACCATCACCGAAGTGCGCGACGCACGCGATGTTACTTTGACTTTGAATGGTCGCGACATCAGGAATTTTACATTCAGAAACGGACAACTGGACGCTACTTTGACTTTGGCGGAAGGCAACAACGTCGTCCGTTTGAGCGCCGTTAACGCCGATGGACGCGACGAAGATTTTGTAAATATTCGATTTGAAAAAGCGACGCCCCCGCTTGTCAGCATCATCGAGCCTGCGAATGGAATCAGGGTAAAAGACCTTGAGATTCGCTTCAAAGCTAAGGTGAAAAATGTGGCGGATAAAAGAGATATTCACCTCGCGATCAACGGAAGAGAAGTGAGAAATTTCACTTTCCGCAACGAAATCCTGGACGGTACTTTACAATTGACAGAAGGAAAAAATCACATCGTTTTGAAAGCCACAAATGCTGACGGCAGCGATGAAAAATCAGCGGACGTGTATTACACGAAACCTGTTCCCGCGCCTGTTGTGACCATTATGCAACCCGCCGACGGCGTCAAAGTGACGACGGAAAAAGTGAACCTGCGGGCGACTTTGAAAAATGTAACGAACCGCGCGGACGTGACACTGACAGTGAATGGAAGGCAGTCGGGCAGTTTTGATTTTAATATAAAAACAGGTGCGCTCAGTGCTGTGGTGGATTTAAAAGCGGGCAGGAATGAATTGGTGGTAACCGGTAAAAACGAATCGGGTAGTGCGGAGGATCGCGTGGCGGTACATTTGGAAATAAAATCCAAAACGCAAACGCCACATACGCCGGTCGCTGTGACTGAAAAGCCCGAGATTTTGAACGTCAATATTTCTCAGCCGACCATTAATCCGATGGACCCGCAAAAAGCGCGGAGCATTCTGACGGCGGCGATCAAAAACGTAAAAAGTAAAAGCGACCTGGCATTTTTTGTCAATGAAATTGCCGTTACAGACTTTTCATTTGATGAAACTTCGGGCGCTTTTCAAGCCATATTTTTTGTAAAACAAGGGAAGAATACCGTGCGCCTGCGCGCTGCCAATGACGCCGGATTTACTGAAATCAAGGAAATTGTACAATTGGGCGAAGACCCCGGTACGGGCGATATGAAAGATAAATTGAAAACCGAAAAAGTACGCACAAAAGCGAACGAACCCACGGTCAAAGGAAAAAATTAAACCCAGCAAAACGGGGCGGCAAATTTGCCGCCCCGTTTTTTTTTATTCTTCGCCATGGTGTTGATGTCCGGTGTAACGCAATTCCCGCACCGAGCGATAGTTGCTTTCGTTTGCCAGGAAGCTATTGAGTTCGGCGATGGTCTGTTCGTCCAGCAAAAACCAGAGCGGCTGGTCTGTCTGACGCACCTGCCGCAGCGCAGATTTCAGTAGCTGATCCCAGATTTGATAATAATTTTCGAGGTCTTCGCCGTGAATTCTGCGGCGACATCCCGGCTTTCCGCAATCAAGGTACATGGCTTCTTCCATATTGAAAATGCCGTATTCGTCTGTGATTTCTTCGCCCGGCATGATGTCGCGGATGGCTATTTCAAAACCATAACCCGTGCTCATCGAATTGCACTGACAGCAGTGGTTGACGTATTTAGAAAGGTCCCAGCTCACGATGTGGTTACCTTTTTCGTCCACGTACGAATACTTGTCCACTTCCGCCTGCAATTGCTTCGGCAGCGTCTTGAATTTTTCCAGGGAGATTTCCAGTTCAAGCGGGTCTTTCACATAAGTGATGGTGCCTTTCGGAATAAATTCTGTGGCGACCAACCCGTAACCCACCTGGTCGTTAATCCATTGTATTCTGGCTTTTGGATGGAACACTTTGGGGAATTTTTTAAAAGTGAGAAAATAGTTTTTTCATTGAAAAAGAAACGGATCGGCATTTTTCAGCCAGCCCGTCACGCTCATCCGCTCTCTGTTGGCGGGCAAAACTTCGTGCTCAACGACGTCGCTTTTGAAGCAGGCCAGCCTGCCCGAAACAGGAAAAACATCTAAAGGACATTCATTTCCTTGGGGGTCACTTATATAAAGCCGGAGCTGCCCGCCGTGTTCAGGCAACCACCCCTCGTTCAGGTAAAAAATCATGGAAATCTTTCTACTGCCGTCGTTTTTGAACGCGTCGCGGTGCCTTTTAAAAAATGATCCCGGCTGGTATTTTGCAAAGTGAAATTCTGCGTCGCGAATGCCGAGAAACAAATGTTGGTTTAAAAATCCGGTGATGTTTTCCAGCCGGTCGAAGAAAAATTGGCATTGTTGGGGCGTGCTTTCCCTGGATAGCCAGCGGATTTGATCGCCCCGGATTTTTTGGTCAAAATGATAGTGTTCATGTTTCCCGACGCCCGCCGGTTTAAACAGTCCGTGCAGGTATTGCGCCGTGAGTTCGTCGCGCAGCAGCGCTACTTCCGCGCCCGTCAAAAAATCGTCAATGACGCAAAAATCCTTTTCCGCCAGTCCGTCGGCCATCAGTTCCAGCAACGACGAAAGCCTGATTGATTCATCCGAAGCAAACACCGGTTGTTCCATAAAAAATGTAGGAAAGTGAAGAAAGCAATCTTTAAAATCCGCTCAAATTTTAGCTAATAAATTGACTAAAAAAATAGCCACCTCGCTCATTTGGTCGAAAAATTTTCCGGGCAATTTCTTTTTAAAAACTTAAAGCCCCGGATTTTAATTTCCTTTGGTCAAAACCTAATTTCGCGGCGCGAATTCACTAATTTTTTAAAGTCAAAAAATGCAGGTAAAAATTATCAACCGTTCGTCCAATCCGCTTCCGAATTATGAAACGGCGGGCAGCGCCGGAATGGATTTGCGGGCGAACATAACCGAACCGATCCGGCTCGAATCTCTGGAGCGCGCGCTGGTGCCCACCGGCTTGTTTATCGAACTGCCACTAGGTTTTGAAGCGCAAATCCGCCCCCGAAGCGGACTGGCGGTCAAAAAAGGTCTGACGTTGGTCAACACGCCCGGCACGATTGACAGCGACTACCGCGGCGAGATCAAAGTCATCCTAGTCAACCTTTCAAAAGAAACACAAACCATCGAACCCGCCGAGCGCATCGCGCAAATGGTCATCGCCCGCTACGAACAAATCGAGTGGCAAAGCGTAGAAGAATTGTCCGAGACCGACCGCGGCGCGGGGGGATTTGGTAGCACGGGGGTGAAGTGATAATTTGCTGATAAGTTAATGTGTTGATGTGCTGGTTTGCTGATGCAGCCCTCTCGGTACGAAGGGGGGGAGAGAATGTAAAGATGGACTATATTCTCTGCACTCTTTGCGCCTCTGCGAGATAGTTTTTTTGGAATTTGAAAAAATTGATATAATGAAGATTATCATTCCGATGGCCGGGCGGGGTACGCGCCTCCGGCCGCACACGCTGACGGTGCCAAAGCCGCTGGTCAACATAGCCGGGAAGCCGATGGTGCAGCGCCTGGTGGAAGACCTTTCAAAAGGGCTGAAAGAAAAAGTGACCGAGGTGGCGTTTATAGTCGGCGATTTTGGAAAAGAGGTGGAAGATCAGCTGCTCGACATCGCCAAAGGCATCAAAGCGAAAGGCAAAATTTACTACCAGAATCAGCCGCTCGGAATTGCACACGCGCTTTTGTGCGCCGAAAAGAGTCTGGAAGACAAAGTGATGGTCGCGTTTTCGGATACGCTTTTTAAGGCGGATTTCGAATTTGATACCGACGACGACGGGGTAATCTGGGTGCAAAAAGTGGCAAATCCTTCCTCCTTCGGCGTCGTGAAAGTGGACAAAAAAGGTGTCATCACCGACCTCGTCGAGAAGCCGCAGGAATTCGTTTCCGACCTCGCTATTGTCGGCATTTATTATTTCAAAGACGGCGAAAATCTGCGAAAAGAACTGCAATACCTGCTCGACAACGATATCAGGGTGAAAGGTGAATTTCAACTCACCTCCGCCCTCGAAAACATGAAAAACAAAGGCATCCGCTTCAAAACCGGCGAGATAGAAGAATGGCTCGATTGTGGCAACAAGGACACGGTGATTTTCACCAACCAGCGCATTTTGGAAATCAACAAATCCCAAAAAATGGTGACCAACAGCGCCAAAATTAAAAACTCGATCATCCGCCTGCCTTGTTTTATCGGCGATGACGTGGAAATCAAAAACTCTGTGGTAGGGCCGCACGTTTCTATCGGCAATCGCTCGGTGGTCAAAAACTCGATCGTGCGCAACAGCATCGTGCAGGAACATTCCGAAATAAAAAACGCGCTGCTGGAAAATGCCATGATCGGCAGCCACGCCACATACGAGGGCAGCCGATCCGACGTTAGTTTGGGAGATTATTCAAGTATAAAAACATAAAATACCAGATGAGGCAGGCGGAAAGCGGACCGACGAATTTTAAATTTCAGATAAAAAGTAAAATGACGAAATTGAATAAAACTGTGTTTGCCGGACGAATGATTTTTCTTTTTTTGACCTGCCTGCTCGCGGGATTTCGCGGTGCTGCGCAGATAGAAGAGGCGGAGTCCAGGATGCAGGAAATTTTTATTGACGCCAGTCGCGAAAAACTGCTCGGCAACTACGACAAAGCCATCAACCTTTTCCAGGAAGTTTTGCAAAAAGACCCGCAAAACGACGCAGCGGCTTTTGAAATCGCCCGGGTTTATTTTGCGCAAAATAAAGACGAAGACGCGATCCGTTTTTGCAAAAAAGCCATCGAACTCGAACCCGACAATATCTGGTACGCCATGTTTTTGGGCGACCTTTTTCAAAAAAATAACCGCGACGCGGAAGGCGCTGCTCTGTACGAAGGTCTGGTGAAAAAATACCCGGCTGAGGAGGATTATTATTTCAAATGGGCTTTTTTCCTGGTGCGCGCCGCCGAGCCTGACAAAGCGATAAAAGTGTATGAAGAACTCGAGAAAAAAATGGGCGTGAATGAGGAAGTGACCCGCCGCAAACACGCACTTTATCTCGGTATGGGCGACCCTAAAAAAGCTGCCAAAGAACTTGAAAAACTCATCGCCGCTTTCCCTAAAAATACTGATTACCGGCATTTGCTCGCCGGATTTTACGCGCAAATGGGCGACAAAAAAAGCGCGGAAAACGTGTATAACGACATTTTAAAAATAAATCCGAACGACGCGCAGGCAAAGCTGACGCTGGCCGGGGGCGCGAAAGCGAGCGGCAGCGAATCCGCTTTTTTCAACTCGCTCCGTCCGGTTTTTGAAGACCGCGGGGTGGATTTGGATTTGAAAATA